>DASURJ010000816.1:0-5022 GCA_036280115.1 Gemmatimonadaceae bacterium | reverse complement strand
CGACTACGACGCCTACTGGAATCAGTCGCCGTTGAAGTACATCAAGAACGCCAAGACGCCGACGATGATCCACGTCGTCGAAGGCGACCCGCGCGTGCCGAGCCCGCAGTCTGTCGAGCTGCACATGGCCCTCAAGAAGCTCGGAGTGCCGACGGAGCTCTACATGTACCCGGGCCAGAGCCACGGCATCCCCGACCCGCGCAATCAGCTCGTCAAGTCCACGAGCGAGATGGCGTGGATGGATTACTACGTCCGCGGGAGCGGGAAGAAGTTCTCGTGGCGTGACGTGCTCAAGACGCTCGAGGACTCCACGCGCGGCACGCCGGAGACGCGCGTGTTGCAGGAAGATCGGCAGTGACCAAGAAGACCGCTGGTTAGCTGTTAGCTGGTGCTGGTAGCTGCAGGGTGAAAACCACGCAGTAAGTCGTGAGTCGTCAGTCCTGAGTCAGCCAGTGGGCCAGTTAACTGGTCACTGGCCCACTCGATACTGAATACTCACGACTTACTCGGGCCAAGCCGAGAAGCATCCCGAGGCCGTTCACCCTGCAGCAACCAGTTCCAGCTAACAGCAACTAGCGCGTTTCTGTTCTGCCCCCGATTCCGCCGAGAGCTTCTCGAATCGCACGCGAGACGACCGTGTCCCCGGTGACCGTCCAGTCGACCTTCTGGTACGTCACCGTTTGATCGTCCCGCGTGTGGAAGAACACCAGCGCCCGCGTCGCCGGATACTCGCGCGGGATCGCGCGAATCGCGTCCGCGTACCACGCCGCGCGGTCACCACCCACCGCGAGCGACCCGAACTCCGCGATCATGATCGGTTTCCCGAACGACGCCAGCATCGGGTACTTCGACCCGAAGATCTCCGCGAACGTCCACCACTTCGACCACTGCGCGATCGGTCCGAAGTTCAGCACACCGGTCGCTACCCAGTCGACGTAGGCGTCACCCGGGTAATACAGCTCCCAGTACTCGTACGCCACGTGCGGCGACCAGACCCACAGCACGTTCGTCGCCCCCGCCGCGCGGAAGCGCTCCACGACCCGCCGCCACGCGAGGATGTACTCCTCCTTCGTGTTGTTCTGCGGCCCCCACGGGTACCGATACGGGTCGTTCATCTCGTGCCCGAAGCGCACGAAGAACGGATGCTTGAAGCGCGCCGCTTCCCTCGCCCATGCGTCGATGTAGAAGTCGTAGTCGCCCCGTGCGACCGCCGCGAGGCCGTGGTGATCGCGCGCATCGCGGAGCGCCAGGTGCGGGTGGCGACCGCTCTCGAAGTCCGCGAGCCACGGCTCCCAGGTCACCAGCGGAATCGACCCGAGCCCGACGATCGCGGTGAGTACCCCCACCGGGAACTGCTGCTCGGGCTTGTCGCCCCACGCGCTGTACACCTGGACGAGCGCCATGGGTGCGCCGAGCGACGACTCGAGCGCGAGCACGCCGTCGAGTGTCCGCGGAATATCACCGTCGTACGCGCCGAGCAGCACGACGTCGGGCCTTCGCAACCGATCGACGCTCGTGCGATACGGCGCGAGCCACCGGAGCGAGTCGCGCCGGGCCGGGCCGGCCAGACGATCACGAATGCGATGCTCGATCGCGCCGGTTGCCGCGCCGATCCAGCCTAACGCCGACGAGAGCGGCCCCTCGGTTGCCGAGCTGAGCGCGGCGAGCCCCAGCACGGCGAGCGCCCCACACGCGATGAACGCCGTGACGAGCGCGATTCGGTGTGCCCGCTTCACGCGCCGCCTCCGATCGTCGTCACGTCGACGTCATCCCACGGCGCGGTGCTCGGAAGGCGGCGCGCCTGCCACGCCGCATACAGTGCGCCGAACGACGCGAGTACCGGCAGTGTCGCGAACGCCATCATCCCCCACACCGCCTCGGCGCTGAGCTCGAGCGACCCTTCACTCGTGCCGAGCGCCCGAACGCCAACGACGCGCGCGAGGGTCGCCACGTACAGGGCAAGGAGCAGGAGCTGTGGCCATGCAAGCCGAAGGAATCGTCCGCGCACCGCTTCCTTCGCGGTCGGGATGTACGGGATGTCGGCATGCACTACCGCCAGCACGGTTCCGGCGAGGAACACCGGCCAGCACGCAACCTTGAGCATGAGTCCTCGCCAGTGCAGCCCGTGCTCGGTCGCACGGTCGCAGAGCCAGCGTTGCATGCCCAGGTACATGGCCGCACCGATCGCGGCGACCGGAGCCCCAACCACGAGGAACTCGGCGAAGCGCATCGCGGCCGGCTGCACGCCACTCCAGAGAAAGAGGTACGGGATGAGCAGAAAGAGCAGCGTCGTGACCCCAAACAGATAGTACGTCCCGATGGTGAGGTACGAGAGCCTCTGACGCCAGGCCAGCTTCCGCGCGAGCCGCGGGAGCTCCGTGAACGCGACCTCGTACACGCCGCGCGCCCACTTGAGCTGCTGGCGGTAGAACGACCCGAGGTCCTCGGGCACCAGGCCACGACTCACGACCTCGGGAACGTACACCGACTTCCACCCGGCCGCATGAAGGCGGATGGCGGTCACGAGATCCTCGGCGAGCCCGATACCATGCCCTCCGATGGAGTCGAGTGCCGCGCGGCGGAAGGTGCAGTTCGCGCCAATGGCCACGCACGCTCCGTGTCCGTAGAGCCCCATCTGCCCCGGGCCATAGAAGCCGTACGTCTGCTCGGCGGCGCCGGCGGCCGTGAACGAGCGGCTTTGATTGTAGTACGCCTGCGATACCTGGACGAAGCCGACGCGGTCGTCATCGAACTGACCTACCACGCGATCGAGGAACTCGGGGAACGGCATGTGATCGGGGTCGAGCACGAGGATGAGCTGCTCGGTCGTTCGGGCGAGCGCGGCGTTGATCTTTCCTGCTTTCGCGCCAGGGACGTCGAGCAGCTCGAGCCAGACCGCGCCATGACGCTCGGCCAGCTCGCGGAAGCGGGGGTCGCGAGTGTCGTCGAGGAGGTAGGTGGTGTGCGGGTAGCGTACTCGGCGGCACGCGGCGAGCGTGCGCTCGAACATGGCGAGTGGCTCGCCGCGAGCGCTCGTGGTGAAGATGGCCACGGAGCGACCAGGTGTTGGCGCGCGATGCGGTGGCTTGGAGAGCCCGGCGTAGTTCACCCAGCCGAGCACCACGCGCGACACGGAATACCAGAACGCGAGCGAGAGCAGGACGAAGAGCACCGGCTGACCGACGTGATGCGCGCGGAACCACCAGTCGGCGAGCCGCAGGACCGCCGCGATACCGATGCCGGCGACGGCCGCGATGAGAACGCGGTGCCGCACGCGCACCGGGGCGGCTTCACAATGCCGCCAGAGGCGCGGGTCCGTCAGCGGTTGTCGGCGCGACGACGCGCCGCGGCCACGAACCGATACGTCCCCGACAGACCCACCGTCGTGAAGCGGTAGTACGCGCGTCGCCCGTGCTCCAGGGTCAGCGCCATACGCGCGGCGTCCGTGACGCCCACGTCGATCCCGCCACGCACGGTCCACGGCGTGAACTCGCGGTCGACGTACGCGCGAACAATGTCCACGTCCGGCGGGTCCGGAATGACGACGAGCACCGGCGCCTCGTCGCGTGCGTGAATGGCGTACGACAGGTCGGACGTGAGCGTCCACCGTTCGTTAGGCGCCACGCGGACGGATGCGAGCGCCGAGTGGGCGCGCAGGTTCCGCGGCGTGTAGTAGGGATCGTACCTGCCCGGAACGGTCGCCGGTTGCTGCCCGGGCGGGAACGAGAGGTTGGCATCGCGTGCCGGAATGAACCGTCCCGTCGTCGCCGACTGCGCGGCAAAGCTGTATCCGGCGTGCAGCGAGCCGCGGCCGCGACGCACGATGGGCGCGAGCGCCCAGACGTACCCGGTCGTGACGTCGTTGTCGTCGGGGTAGCGCTCGCGTCGTGCGACCCCTTCGATCATCCAACCGCGTGGCTGCCACCGCGCGGTCCCCACGACGCTCGTGGTCATGATCGGTGTCGCGAGACTGCCCAGCGTGTTCAGGTAGGGCTCGCGCTCGACGCCGAGCTGCAGCCGCCCGTTGCCGGGCGTGCGGATGCCTAACGTCGCTCGGCCCATCCAGTCCGTTGCTTCACCGAACGTCCGCTGGAGGACGCCGCCCATGGCAGCGAGCTCGACGCGCATGCCGGGGACGTACGTCGAGACCTCCGCTTCGACTGTGGACACGGTCTCGGCCGTCGGGTCGGCGTCGAAGCGCGCTGTGCGCGCCCGGAGGGCGATCGGCGTGAGCGGACTGGCGAACCAGCCTCCGTCGATGGTGACGGTCGCCCGCTGAAGGGGCTGGTCGTCATCCCACCAGGTCACACCGGCGCGGACCCAGGTGGCCGCCGCGGTCTCGATCTCGCGGAGCTGCCGGCGCGCGTCGGCGATCGACGAGTCCAGGCGGAGTGCCTCCACGAACCGACGGCGCGCTCCGACGTAGTCGCCATTCCAGTACGCGAGCGTGCCGAGGAGCGTCTGCGCACGCGCCGCGACGGTCATGGATGCCGAGTCGGTCGCGATGACGAGCGGTGAGAGTACGGCGCGAGCCCGTACGGCGTCCCGCAAGTCCACGAGGAGCTGGCCGTACTCGAGCCGCAGCTCGGAGTCATTCGGGTGCCGTGCGAGCGCCTGCGCGTAGATCGAATCCGCGGCCCGAGCGTCCTTCGCCCAGTACGCCATGAGCGCGGCGAACCGCGCGGAGCCCGGGTCGTCGGGGCGCGAGGCGACGTACGGTCGCAGGATGGCCGCGGCACTCGCGAACTCGCCGGCGTCCCGAAGCCGGCGCGCTTCGGCGAGCGTGTCGGTGGGAGCCGACGTTTGGGCGGGTAGATGGAGCGCCGCCGCCGACACGAGCACCCCGGCTATCAAGGATTGCGTCCGGATGGAGGCGGGGAGTCGCACGCTTGGGGTTAGGCCGTTGTAAGGGGCGGGGTTACACGGTCTCGCACACGACAGACTCCACCGAGGCGGGCGGCGTCACGCGCGCATAATAACGCTCCGTTGGGGGTCAGAGTCCTGACGGATCGTTCGAACGCG
>DASURJ010000815.1:0-4805 GCA_036280115.1 Gemmatimonadaceae bacterium | reverse complement strand
GTCGGGGCAGTCGCGATCGGCGCGGTCGGCCTTGTGACACTGCGCCACAACCGCATGAAGGACGTGGCCGAGGCCGAGGGGAAAGCGCCCGATGCCTGATACCTTCTTCACCGAGCCCCCACACTGGCGCTGGTACATCGTCTTCTACTTCTTCATCGGCGGCATCGCCGGCGGGTGCTTCTTCCTCGCCGCGCTGCTGCATCTGTTCGGGCGTCCCGGGGATCGGCCCATCATCAGGCTCGCCTACTACATCACCTTCCTCGGCGTCGTGATCAGTGGCATCCTGCTAATCGTCGACCTCGACCGCCCCGACCGCTTCTGGCACATGATGATCCAGAACAAGACGGCGCGCCCGATGTTCAAGTACTGGGCGCCCATGTCCGTGGGTGTCTGGGGATTGCTCGGCTTCGGGCTGTTCTCGGCACTTGCGGCGTTAGGCGCGCTGTACGAGGACGGGAAGGTTCGCTGGGGCATCGCCGAGCGGCTGACGCGCCGCCCCCTGTCGACCATCATTGCCGTCCTCGGTGGCGTCTTTGGCTTCTTCCTCGCCGGGTATACCGGCGTCCTCCTGTCGGTCACGAATCGACCGGTCTGGGCCGACTCGAGCATGCTGGGGCTCCTGTATCTCCTCTCGGCGGCGTCGACCGCGGCGGCGCTGCTCATCCTGCTCGCGCGCCGGCGCCGCCTCGAGTCCGGCACATCCGTTCAGGACCTCGAGCGATTCGACAAGTACGTGCTCGTGCTGGAGCTCATCGCACTCATCGTCTTCCTGATCACACTCGGCTCGGCCGCACAGGCGTTCCTCAACGCGTGGGGCGTCGTGCTCGCGCTCATCGTTGTCTTCGGTATCATCGCGCCCCTGCTGATCGGGTTTGGACGGCTGCAGCGCGTTCGCGGGCGAACGCTCACGGCCGGTACGGCGGCTGCCCTGGTCCTGGCGGGAGGCTTCATGCTGCGCGTGGCGACGATCTTCCCGTCCGAGCAGGTCCGTGTCGTCGGCACCGAAGTGACGAGGCGGTGATGCGCGTGCGGAGACCACCTGGTCGCGCGCCCCGAACGACTCCTGTGGCCGGTCACGGCGCGGCGCGGATCCTGGCGCGCGGGTCGATCCTCGCCGTCATCAGCGCGGCCGCACTCGCGTGTCAGAGCCCGGAAGCCCAACGGCAGCGAGGCGGAGGCGTGGGCGGTGACGTCCGCAACCGGGCCCCGGTCGTGGAAATGCACGCGGGATCGCGCATGTACTTCGAGACGCCTTGCCTCTTACCCGAGGAAGAATGCACGGGACCACGTCAAGCATCCGGTCTGCCGGGCGAATTCCCGGTGCCCAGGTAGCCGCCGCCGAGCTCGAGCCGGCCTGGCGCCCTTGGGTCAGGTTGCTCGACGTGGCGCTCGATTCGGCCGGCGATGCGGAGTGGCTTCGTGCCGTCCCTGACATCCCGATGGCCGGATCGTTAGGTGCGCCACTCCTCCACGGTGCGACGCTGACCGTCGATGCGCGTCGGGCGCGGAAGCTCGTGCGCGAGCTCCTGCGTGAAGCGGACGAGGTGCACGCCCAGCCCACCGAGCACGGCGACGCGCCTGCGCGGGCCTCGAAGGAGTCCCCGCCGAACGGCACGAGCCGGTCGCCACGCCGACGCCTCGACGCACTCGAAATCCTGCGCGGTGCCATCACGCAGGACATGGATTCCATTGCGCGCGCAGCGGTCCACGCCGGGGTCGATGCGCACCGGCTCGCCGCGGTCGCCCAACTCGCGGTCATTCCGCTGCTGCACGCCTGTGCCATGCGGCATCGCGACCGCATCGCCGAAGACTGGCTTCACGGCTACTGTCCCGTGTGCGGTGCGTGGCCAACGCTCGCCGAAATTCGAGGGCTCGAGCGCAACCGTCGTCTGCGCTGCGGGCGTTGCAGTACCGACTGGCCGATTCCGGTGCTCCGCTGCCCGTTCTGTAACGAGCTGCATCACGACAAGCTGCACGCGCTTCTCCCCGAGGGGGACGAGCAGATCCGGCGCGTGGACGTCTGTGAGACGTGCAAGGGCTACCTCAAGGGCTTCTCGACACTGCAGCCGCTGTCACTTCGTGGCATCGCCCTCGCCGACCTGACGACGGTGGAGCTCGACATCGTGGCGCAGGAACGTGGCTACGAGCGTTCGTCGAAGGCGGCGTATCCGTTGTCGGTGCGCGTCGTTCGGGCGACCGCGCCGGCGGTGGGACGGCCGTCGTGACATCGTTCACGCCTCACTCGGACGCGTCGCCCCCCGAGCCGTTGCGCCCCGCGACGCTCTGTGCCGAGTTGATCGCGGCGCTCGAGGCATCGGAGGGCCGGCGGAAGCGTCGCGCCCGCGACACGACACCCGATGCCATCGGTATGAGGATCAAGCGCGAACTCCTCGAGGCCACGGTCCGCCACGACCCGGACCCTCGCGACTTCGAGGCGTGGCTGGCCGAGCGGTGCCTCGAGGCAGGGCTGGCTGACGGGCCGGTGCGCGCCATGGCGCGCTCGATCTGGGATGAATGGCGACTCGCGTTGTCGGCCGCCGAATTCCGGACCTGGCTCGCGAGCGGCGCGCCATCGGACGACCGCGAGGCATCCGACCGCGCGCCAAGGAGGTTTCCATGATACGCGGAAGACTGCCAGTCGCCGTGGCGCTGGCCCTGTGTGGCGCGTTAGGTGCCGCGTGCGGCGATCGCCCTGACGCGGTGGATGTCCGGACGCTCGATCCGGACGACATGGCCCGTCTGGGAAAGCTGACGCCGACCGACAGCCAGGTGGTGTCGGCGCTCCGGGCGCCCGAGGCGCCGGGGCGGATCATCTACGAGCCTCCCGTGGACCTGTCGCTGGCGAACGCCAGGCGTACTCGCCGCGATCTCTTTCCGGGCGACACGACGCGGCGCGACGCGAGTGGTGCGTCCACCGCTCGTGACACGACCGGCGGCGACGCGACGGCGGACACGAGCGGCGGCGCCGCACGCCGGCCTCGGCCCTGACCCTCCTGGCCGTCCCGCATCGATCCTGGTGGGCAGTCACTCGGGATCAGGATGTGAGTACATCGATCAGCGATCAGGCGCTAGATGGGCCGGCCTCGCGGCGGCCGCGTAAGGCTCCGTGGACCGGCGCGGCGTCGTCGCATGGGCGGTGGCGTCCCGGGCGGCTGTTCCCCGCCTAATCTCAGGCCGCTGGCGAGAGCGACCGTGCTGCCGCGTTGTTCATCTTCGTCCTCCTGTTCATCCTGTCCATCCCCTCCTGCCTTTTCCCCACCTCGACCGGTCGCGATGCCGACTCCGGCGATGACGCTCGGACGCCGCCGCCTCGAGCGCCTGCTATCCACATCGGAAACTCTCTCTCCTACCGGGGTCGTTTCGCCGCGCCCATGAGCGGTTGATATCGAACGTCGCCCGCCGGGCCGAGATCCACGGTCTCCGCCATGTATTCCGGTACCCATGCCGGCGGCTGCGCACCCATCGCCCACGGGCTGCGGCGGAACGCGGCCGGTCCATCGGCCACGCGCAGCAGCCGCACGCCTAACGACAACGCCTCGGCCACCGCGCCAGCGTCGAACGCGGACGTCGCGAACATCGCGCGCGGTGGCGCCCGCATCGTCCCGTCCGACGGGGCCGGCGGCGAGGCGGGGTCCGGTACCGGCTGGAGCCGTTTCGGTCCGTCGCCGGGTGGACCAAGAGCCGTTCTGCTGGCGAGCCTCCGCACGGCATCGATGCCGACCTCCGATGGCTGGTTCCTGAATTCCACCAGTATCGGCTGCGGGCCGTCGGTGCCGACGACCACGCCCTCGAGCTCCACCACGTAGGCGCGCTCATCGCCACCGGGAACGCGGTGTCGGGCGGCCGTCCAGAGCCTCGATATCGCGACCCCCGCCTTCCGGAGCTCGCGTCCAACCACGATCTCGACCTCGTCCGGTCGAACATCCCGCGGGTCGCCCATAGTGTCCAACTCCCTGAGGCATCAGTAGTTGCGGATCTGGTCGCGGCCAGTCTTCAGGTAGGACCCGCGGGGGTCGCATTGGCTCGGCCACCGCCGCTTGCAATACTCGGGTCCACACCGCTGATTCGTGCACGCTAGCCGCCGGATTCGGCCATCAATGACGTCACCCCGCGCGCACCAAACCTCGCCGCCGCTTCCGTCACCCGACGAGATGTACGCGGCTGTGTATGAGGAGCTCAAGCGCATCGCCCGACATCAGCTCCGGGCGGCGGGGTCGAAGGCAACACTCTCGACGACCGAGCTCGTTCACGAAGCGTTCCTCAAGCTCGGGCGTGGCCCGAAGTCGGGGTGGGAGGGGCGCGCGCACTTTTTCGGCGCCGCGTCACGCGCCATGCGGCAGGTCCTCGTGGACTTCGCCCGCCGCCAACAGGCCGCCAAGCGCGGCGGCGGCCAGCACCGCGTTTCGCTGAGCGACGCCGCCGGCGCACTCGAGGTGCAGCTCGATGAGATCCTCGCGCTCGACGCGGCGCTGGATCAGCTCAACGCGGTCAGCGAGCGGCTGCGTCAGGTTGTCGAGCTCCGCTTCTTCGGCGGACTCGGCGAGGAGGAAGTGGCGGAAATTCTCGGCGTCACACCGCGCACCGTGGGGCGCGACTGGATCAAAGCCCGCCTGTTCCTGCTGCGCGAGCTCGACGAGCACGGAGCGTCGTCCCCAGGCGATGCCTGACTCCGCGGGGCCGTCGCCGTCCCGGCTCGCCCCGCCGTATCACGACTCAAAGCTGCGCCGTTGCCGAGGTGCTCGGGCGTGACCACCGTTCGCGGAATCGACGTTGGCATCGACCCGAGTTCGCCTCTCCCTCCCACA
>DASURJ010000814.1:0-13392 GCA_036280115.1 Gemmatimonadaceae bacterium | reverse complement strand
CAGCCGGCGGTGGTGTCCACGCGACTCGAGAACGTGGGCAGCATCCGGAACCGCGGCGTGGAGCTGTCGTTCGACGCGCGGATGTTCGAGGGCGCGGATCGCAACCTGACTGCCGGGCTGATCGCGAACGTCGAGCGGGGTGAGGTGCTGAGCCTCGGCGGCCGCCAGTTCATCGGAACGGGGGATGTGAACGGTCAGGGCCAGTCCGGCCGACTCTCGCAGCGCATCATGATCGGCGAGCCGATCGGCACGTTCTGGGGCCCGAAGTTCCTTCGCGTCAACGAGGAAGGCAAGCAGGTGTTCGCCTGCAGCGTCGCGCGCCCCGAGTGCGTCAATGGCGAAACGACGGCACCGGCCGGCGACGACGACGAGATCATCGGCAACGCGAACCCCGACTTCACACTCGGCCTCACGAGCAACGGACGCTGGGGCAACTTCGACGCGAGCTGGCTCTGGCGCGCCGAATTCGGCAAGGACGTGTTCAACAACACCGCCCTGGTGTACTCCACCAAGACCAACGTCCTCCAGGACCGCAACTTCCTGGAGTCGGCGCTCGATGATCCGGACGCGGTCGGTGAGCCCGCGATCTACTCGTCACGCTGGATCGAGGACGGATCGTTCGTGCGCCTCCAGAACCTGACGATCGGCTACACGTTCAACACCCGCACGATAAGTCGGTTTGCTCGCTCCGCGCGTGTCTTCGTATCGGGCGACAATCTCTTCCTGCTGACCGGGTACGACGGTTACGACCCGGAGGTCTTCGTGCGCCGCGGTCTCGCGTCGCGTGGCATCGACTACGTGACGTATCCGCGAGCCCGCACGTTCACGACCGGCTTCCAGTTCGAGTTCTGATTCCCATGCGAACCGTCGCGACAGCATCCCGAACCAGGCATCGGATCGCTATGACACTGTCATTCCCGAGGTCGATCCGTCAGGCCGGACGCCGCGCGCTCCTTACGGCGCTCCTCGTCGTGCCACCATTGGCGTGCACCGACCTGACCGAGGTCCCGAACGACGCACTCACCCCCGACAACGCCTTCCGCACCGACGCCGAGATCCTCGCCGGTATCGCGTCCGTGTACGCGCGGCTCAGGGCGACCATGTGGGGTTATTACAACCTGAGCGAAATCACCACGGACGAGATGCTCGTCCCCACTCGCGGCAGCGACTGGTTCGACAACGGGCGCTGGCTCGAGATTCACCGCCAGACCTGGACGGCGAACTCGGGCTCGGCGCTCGACGACATGAACGGGACGTGGAACGACCTGTTCGGCGGCGTTGCGCGAGCGAACCTGATGATCGACGTCATCGAAAAGGCAGGCGGGACGGGCAGCGCAGCCCCCCTCGCCGAGCTGCGCACGCTGCGCGCGTTCTACTACTACATGCTCCAGGATTTCTTCGGCGGCGTGCCTCTCGTGACGACCACCGAGCTGGGGCAGAACGCGCGCGCTACGCGCAAGGAGATCTTCGACTTCATCGAGTCGGAGCTTCTCGATGCGCGGGATGACCTCCCCGTTACGCGCCCCGCCGGCGACTACGGCCGCGTGACGCGCGGCGCCGCCAACGCAATTCTGGCGAGCCTGTACCTGAACGCCGGCGTATTCACGAAGGAAACCGGAATCAACGCGACCGGCTACAACTCCTGCAGCGGCATCACGGTATCCGGGGGGCAGGACGCGTGCGCAGCCGCCGTCGACGCCGCCGACGCCGTGATCGAATCGGGCACGTACTCGCTGGCCACCGATTTCCTGAACAACTTCTCGATCAACAACGAAAGCTCGCCCGAGAACATCTTCGTCATCGCGCACACGGCGCAGCCGGCCCTGGGCATGAGCCTGCCAATGCGCACGTTGCACTACAACCAGCTCTCGACCGGCGGCGGTGGTCCATGGAACGGCTTCGCGACGCTCGCCGAGACGTACAACGCGTTCGACGCCAACGATGACCGCCGTCAGATCTGGCTCGTCGGACAGCAGAAGAGCTTCAATACCGGCCAGAACATCACCGACCGCACCGGCAACCCGCTCATTTATACGCCCGAGATCAACAACATCGAGCAGGCCACCGAAGCGGAAGGTGTTCGCTACAACAAGTTCCCCCCACTGCCCGATGCACCGGCCGGTGATGCACACCCGAACGACTTCCCCTTCTTCCGCCTGGCGGAGATGCACCTGATCAAGGCCGAGGCCCTGGCC
This sequence comes from Gemmatimonadaceae bacterium, assembly GCA_036280115.1. GTDB lineage: Bacteria > Gemmatimonadota > Gemmatimonadetes > Gemmatimonadales > Gemmatimonadaceae > JAJKIV01. The sequence continues at coordinate 11,197 of DASURJ010000814.1, read as the reverse complement.
GAACAAGGGAACTCGGGCGCCGCGCTCGCGGAAGTGAATTTCGTGCGCGCGCGCGCCTTCGAGCCGGACGAGCCGCTCTCCGGGCTGTCGGGCGACGCGCTGCGCGCCGCGATCCTGAACGAACGAATGTTCGAGTTCGCCGGTGAAGCGAAGCGACGTCAGGACCTGGTCCGCTACGGTCGCTTCACCGAAGCGCGACGCTTCAAGGAGCTGCGCGAGGCCCATCGCGTACTGTTCCCGATCCCGCAGGTGCAGATCCAGACCAACCCACTGCTCACCCAGAACCCGGGTTACTGATCGAGTACAGGCGGTTCGAGCGTCGGTTGGACAACGGGGAGGGCGCCGACGCGTCCTCCCCTATCTTTTCCCCCGGGGCGTCATGCAGCGCCCCGTCGTCGTCCCGTCTCGAGCGAAGACGTCATGGTGTCATCCGTTCGTCGCCAAATTGCGCTCGTGGGTCTCTCCTGCCTCGTCGCCGGCTGTTCAGGGGCGCGCGCGACCGAAGATGCCCCGCGCGACGCCAATGCGCCGCCGATCGAGGACAAGTTGTTCACGCGCCTGCCCGCGACCTACACGGGCATTGCGTTCGAGAATCGGGTGACGGAGGCGCGCGACAGGAACGTCTTCACGTACCGCAATTACTACAACGGCGGCGGCGTCGCAATCGGCGACCTCACCGGCGACTCGCTTCCCGAAATCGTCCTCACGTCGAACCAGGACGGCGCGCGAGTCTTCCTGAATCTCGGTGAGTTCCGCTTCCGGGACGTGACGGCGGCGACAGGCATCAGGAACCCGGCGGACTCGTGGACCACCGGCGTAACGCTCGCTGACGTGAACGGCGACGGTCGCCTCGACATGTACCTGAGCCGCGCTGGTCCCGCAGAGCCGCCCGATCGAACGAACCAGCTCTGGATCAACCAGGGGATGCAGGACGGGACGCAGGACGGGACGCCACGCTTCGACGAGAAGGCGGACGACTACGGGATCGCGGACGAAGGGTATACGACGCACGCCGCGCTCCTGGATTACGACCGGGACGGCGACCTCGATCTCTTCATCATCAACAACTCGCCGCGCCCCGTGAGCAGCTTCAGCTCACGGAACGTCCGCAACGTCCGCCACCGTTTCGGTGGTCACAAGCTCTACCGGAACGACGGCGCTCGGTTCGCTGACGTGAGCGCGGCCGCCGGCGTCTACGGCAGCGAGGTCGGCTTCGGCCTGGGCGTCGGTGTGAGCGACGTGAACCGCGACGGATGGCCGGACATCTACGTCGCGAACGATTTCTTCGAGCGCGATTACCTCTACATCAACAACGGGAACGGGACGTTCACCGAATCGCTCGAGCAGCAGATGCCGTACTCGAGCTACTTCTCGATGGGGATGGACATCGCGGACATCGACAACGACGGCTGGACCGACATCTACACCACCGACATGCTCCCGCAGGACGAGGTGAGGCTCAAGACGACCTCCACCTTCGATTCGTGGGAGGTGTACCAGGCGAAGATCCGCGAGGGCTACGGCCGGCAGTTCATGCGGAACATGCTGCAGCGCAATAACGGGAATGGCACGTTCACCGACATCGGGCAGCTCGCTGGCGTCTCGCGAACCGACTGGAGCTGGGCGGCGCTCATCGCGGACCTGGACCTCGATGGCTTCAAGGACATCTACGTCACGAACGGCTTGCTGCGTGACGTCACGGCGCAGGACTACGTGGCATTCCTCGGAAATCGACAGACGATGAGGGAGGCGACGACGTCGGGGCAGGTGGACTTCATGAAGCTCGTGGAGGCCATGACGACCACGCCACTACCCGACGTCGCGTTTCGCAACAAGGACGGCTGGACGTTCACGAACGATGCCGCCGCCTGGGGACTCGATGCGCCGAACATCTCCAGCGGCGCCGCCTACGGCGATCTCGATGGCGACGGCGCGCTCGATCTCGTGGTCAACAACGTCAACGAGGTCGCATACGTCTACCGCAACAACGCGCGCACGCTGCGCAAGGACAACCGCTACCTCACCGTGCGTCTCGAGGGCGACGGGAAGAATCGATTCGCGGTCGGCGCGCGCGTGACCCTGCTCGCCGATGGCAAGCAGTTCGTGCAGGAGCTCGCGCCGTCTCGCGGCTTCCAGTCGAGCGTGGATTACCCGCTGCTCTTCGGTCTTGGCGCCATCGAGGTGGTGGACACGCTCGTCGTCGAGTGGCCGGACGGGCGCGTGAGCACGCAACTGCAGGTCGCGACGAACCAGCGCGTCGCCGTACGTCAGGCTGACGCGACCGCCGGTGGTTCCCGGTTCCCGATTCCCGATCCCCAGCGTCCTCCGACGCGTACCTTCCTTTCCGATGTCACCGCCGAGCTCGGGCTCGAGTGGACGCATAAGGAAAACACGTTCGTCGATTTCGATCGCGAGCGGCTCATGCCGCGAATGGTGTCCACCGAAGGACCGCACGTGGCCGTCGGGGATGTGAACGGCGACGGCCTCGACGACCTGTACTTCGGCGGCGCGAAAGGACAGCCCGGGGCGCTCCTCATTCAACAGAGCAACGGACGGTTCGCCGGGAGCAACGCGCGCACGTTCGAGCAGGACGCGAGCTCCGAGGACGTCGGCGCCGCGTTTCTCGACCTGAACGGAGACCGCCACCTCGACCTCTTCGTGGTCAGTGGCGGCAACGAGTTCAGCGAGATGGCGGCCGCGCTCAAGGACCGGGTGTACCTGAATGACGGCCGCGGCCAGTTCCGGAAAGCCGACGAAAGCGTGCCCGTCGAGGGGACGAGCGGGTCCCGCGTCGTCGGCGCTGACTATGACGGCGACGGCGACATCGACGTGTTCGTTGGCGGGCGCGTCGTGCCGTGGCGCTACGGTGCCAACCCGCAGAGCCTCCTGCTACGGAATGATGGGCGCGGTCAGTTCACCGATGCCACGGCGCAGCTTGCGCCTGAGCTCGCGCGCGTCGGCATGGTCACCGACGCCGTCTGGCACGACGTCGATGGCGACTCGCGAGCCGACCTGATCGTGGTCGGCGAGTGGATGCCGATCACGATCTTCCGTAACACGGGGAATGGCCGCCTGACGCGACTCGCGGCGCCGTCGCTCGAGCATAGCACCGGATGGTGGAACCGCATCGTGGCCGGCGATTTCACCGGCGACGGGCGCGTGGACTTCATTGTCGGCAATGCCGGGCTCAACTCGCGATGCCACGCGAGCGAGTCCGAGCCGATGATGATGTACGCCAAGGATTTCGACAGGAACGGTTACGCCGAGCAGATCGTGTCCTGCTACAACCAGGGCGTGAGCTATCCGCTCGTGATGCGCGACGATCTCCTCAAGACGCTGCCGACCCTCGCGCCGCGGTACCCGAGCTACGAGAGCTACGCGCGCCAGCGAATGAACGACATGTTCTCGCAGGCGGAGCTGGCCGACGCGATCGTCAAGCGTGCGGAGACGTTCGCCACGACGCTCGTGCGCAACGACGGTGGTGGCTCCTTCACCTTGGTGCCGTTGCCGCGTGAAGCACAGCTCGCGCCGGTGTTCGCCATCCTGGCTCACGACGTGGACGGCGATGGGAATACCGACCTGCTCCTGGCCGGCAACCTCGACGAGGTGAAGCTCGACATCGGCGCGATGCACGCGGGCTACGGGGTCGTGCTCCGCGGGGACGGGAAGGGTTCATTCGCGCCAGTGCCGCCGAGGGAGAGCGGTTTCGTCGTCCGCGGTCAGGCGCGCGACATTCAGCGCGTCCGTACGCGCGGCGGCGAGCTCATAGTCGTGACGCGCAATAACGATCGACCGCTTCTTTTCCGGGCGCCGGCCCGACCGTACGCGCGCCGGGCCGTGGAGTGAACCGCGTTTCGGTCCTACGGGCGAGGTCAGGACCCCGGACGTTTCGTCTTGATGACGATCACGCCGTTCCCGCCGCGCACACCATACATCGTCGTGCTGGCGGCGTCCTTGAGGACGCGGATAGACTCGATGTCGGCCGGGTTGAGGCCCGTGAGGTCGCCATTGGGCCCTGGCTCGACCGGCACGCCGTCGATGACATAGAGTGGCGCGTTCGGCCCGTGGACGGACGCGGCGCCCCGCATCCGGATGGCCAGCCCGCCTTCGGTACGCAGTACCGTGACGCCGGGGAATCGACCCTCGAGTGCCTGCTCGACAGATCCCGTGGGCGACTGCCGCATGTCACGCGCGGTCACGGCCTGGCCGGTTCGCGTCGAATCGCCTCCCGGGTTGCTGGTGCGCCCACCACCGCCACTGGCGCAACCGGAGGCGACGAGGGCGAACATGGCGAGCATGGTGGTCGCGGCTGCGGACACCGCGTGGCGCGATGAGAACGACATTGGGACCTCGCTCGAGAGAGGTCAGACGGGCCGCACGGAAGCGCCGCAATGGCGCTGTCCGCGGCATCGCGGAACGCGTCGTCGCGTTGGCGGCTGACTGGTCCTCCAATGTACGGGGATGTTCGTGGCGGCGCGACCTGGCTGGCGGTGCGGCAGCCCTCGCGGTGCTTGCGGCGGCCGGGTGCCGAGAGGCAGTCGGCGATCCCGGCGGGCGGATGTTCGAGCTTCTGCCACCCGAGACCACCGGTGTGGCGTTTCGGAACGACCTGCCCGAGACGCCGGACCTCAACATCCTCAACTACCTGTACTACTACAACGGCGGCGGCGTGGCCGTCGGGGATGTGGACGGCGACGGCCTCCCGGACCTCTACTTCAGCGCAAACCTCGGCCCGAACCGCCTCTATCGTAACAGAGGGAACTACACGTTCGAGGACGTCACCGATCGCGCCGGCGTGGCCGGCCCCGACGGGTGGAAGACCGGCGTGTCGATGGCCGACGTGAACGGCGACGGCCACATCGACATCCACGTCTCGGCGGTGAACCACCTGTCCATGAACGGACGCAACGTGCTGTACATCAACAGCGGCAACGGCACGTTCGCCGATCGCACGAAGGAGTACGGGCTGGAGTACGCCGGCTACTCCACGCAGGCTGCGTTCTTCGATTTCGACCGGGACAGCGATCTCGACGTGTATCTCCTCAATCACTCGACGCATAACGAGCGTCGATCCGATCCGAATCGGTCGGCGGGGGGAGCCCCGGACGTCTCGCCGGCCGGCGATCGGCTGTACCGCAACGACGGCGAGCGCTTCGTCGATGTGACCGCGCAGGCCGGGATTCGCGACAGCGATCACGGGGTCTATGGCTTCGGCCTCGGCGTCGTGGCGAGCGACCTCAATGGCGACCGGTGCCAGGACATCTACGTCGCGAACGATTTCCAGGAAGACGATCGCCTCTACATCAACAACTGCGACGGAACGTTCACCGAATCGATCAGGGCGGCGATGCCGCACACGAGCCGGTTCTCCATGGGCGTGGATGCCGCGGACTTCAACAACGACGGCCGACCCGACGTGTTCGTGGCGGACATGCTCCCGGACCGGGAGGATGTCCTCAAGACGTCAGCCAGCTCGGAGACACCGCATCTGTTCAACCTTCGTCTCCGAGCCGGCTACCACCCGCAGTACGCGCGCAACACGCTCCAGCTGAACGTCGGCGGCCCCTCGCTCAGCGAGGGGCGGTTCAGCGACGTCGGCTTCCTGGCCGGCGTCGCGGCGACGGACTGGAGCTGGGCGCCGCTCTTCGCGGATCTCGACAACGATGGCCGGAAAGACCTGTTCATCACGACCGGGATCTACCGCCGGCCTAACGACCTCGACTACATCAGCTTCGTCGGCAGCGACGCGGTGCAGGCGTCACTGGCGCGTGGAATCACGCGCGAGAACCTGACGCTGCTCCAGCGCATGCCGCAGGTCGCGTCGGCGGACTACGTCTTTCGGAACGAAGGCGGGCTCCGATTCGCGAACGCGGCGGCGTGGGGCATCTCGGAAACCGGCTTCTCCAACGGCGCCGTCTACGTCGACCTGAACAACAGCGGCGCGCTCGATCTCGTCGTGAACCGCATCGGTGCGCCGGCCGCCATCTATCGGAACAGGGCGCGGGAGCGCAACGCGAACTCGTATCTGACCGTGGTGCTCCGAGGGGCCGGCCGCAACACCGCGGGTGTGGGCGCGAAGGTCACGGTGAAGCATCAGGGCACGCTCCAGATGCTCGAGCAGAGCCCCACGCGCGGGTTCCAGTCCTCGGTTGACCCTCGGCTCCACTTCGGGCTCGGGGCGGCCAGGCAAGTCGACTCACTCATCGTCGAGTGGCCGGATCGTCGCGTTCAGGTGCTGACGGGCGTTGCGGTGAACCGGACGCTCACTCTCGTGCAGGACAGCGCGCGTGCGTCGACTCCAGGACCGAGGTCGCCCGCGCCGGCGCAGGGGATGTTCGAGGACGTCACCGCCGCGCTCCGGGTCGACGTCAGGCACGACGAGAACGACTTCCTGGATTTCAGCCGAGAGCCGCTGATGCCGCATCGGCTTTCAACCGAAGGGCCGGCTCTGGCCGTGGGGGACGTGGACGGCGACGGGCTCGATGACCTGTACGTCGGGGGCGGGAAATGGCAGCCAGGCACACTCGTTATGCAGCGCCGCGACGGGAGCTTCCGCGCGAGTCGCCAACCGGGAATCACCGCCGACAGCCTGGCCGAGGATGTCGATGCGGCGTTCTTCGATGCCGACGGTGACGGCGACGCGGACCTCTACGTGGTGAGCGGCGGCAACGAGCTCACGGGCCAGGAGGACGCGCGCCGGGACCGTCTCTACCTGAACGATGGGCGCGGGATGTTCAGGCGGTCCATCCAGGCGCTTCCCCCGTTCTTCGAGAATGGCTCGTGCGTCGTCCCGGGTGACTACGACCGGGACGGCGACATCGACCTCTTTGTCGGCGCGAGAGTGGTCTCGGGCAGATACGGCGTCTCGCCTCGAAGCCGGCTGCTCCGCAACGACGGTGGAGGGCAGTTCACCGACGTGACCACCGAGCTGGCACCGGCCCTCGCGGAGGCGGGAATGGTGACATCCGCTGCATGGGTGAGCCGGTCCGGCAATGCGCCGCTCGACCTGGTCGTCGTCGGCGAGTGGATGCCCGTCCGGGTATTCCGCCAGGAGAATGGCCGCTTCGTCGAGCGGACGGGCGATGCGGGCCTGACGGGCAGTGAGGGGTGGTGGAACAGCGTGGTCGCGGCCGACGTCAATGCCGACGGGCAGCAGGACCTCCTGCTCGGGAACCTCGGCCTGAACTCCTACCTGAAGGCGTCGGCGAATGCGCCCGCGCGCATGTACGTGCACGATTTCGCGGGGAACGGGACGCTTCAGCAGGTCATCACGAGCTATAGAAACGGCGCCAGTTACCCGATCGCGGGCCGCGATGACCTCGCGCGACTCATCGGACCGCTCCGGGCCCGCTACCCGTCGTACGGGAGTTTCGGCGCGAGCCGCGTCGAAGACATCTTCAGCGCCGCGCAGCTTCGGCAGGCAGCCGTGCTCGAGACGAGGACGTTCGCGAGCTCGGTCGCCATGGCGGCGGACGACGGCACGTATCGGCTGCAGCCACTTCCCGACGAGGCCCAGCTCGCGCCAGTGTATTCGTCCGTCGCACGCGACTTCGACGGCGACGGTCACCTGGACGTTCTGCTCGCCGGGAACCTGTACGGGGTGACGCCGCTCCTCGGCCAGTACGACGCGAGTCGCGGCGTACTCCTGCGGGGTGATGGCACCGGGGAGTTCTTCCCGGTGGATCCGGAAACGAGCCATCTGCCGATCGAGGGCGAGGTGCGTGAGATGAAAGTGCTCCGCTCCGCCGCGGGTGGTGAGCTGGTCGTGGTTGCGCGGAACAACGATCGTCTGCTGTTGCTTCGGCAACGGCGCGAGTGACAGGTTGTCACTCCGAGTTGGGTACCCCCGAAGCGGGTGATGAGGGATCGTCGGCCTCCCGGTAAGAGGGGCCTTGACCGGGATGCCTGCGATTCCTCGACCGCGCGCCTTCGGCGCTTCGCTCGGAATGACAAACGGCTCGGAGTGACCGAAGACCCACAAACAACGAGGCGCCAGATGCGCTCACTCGGAACGTTGGATTGGGTAGTCGTGGTCGGGTACTTCCTGCTCGTGTTCGGCGTCGCTATCTGGGCGACCCGGCGAGAGCGCACGGCGCGGAACACGGCGACCGGCTATTTCCTGGCCGGTCGCCACGCGGGGTGGTTCATCGTCGGCGCGTCGCTGTTCGCGTCGAACATCGGTGCCGAACACCTCGTGGGGTTGGCCGGTACCGGTGCGGCGAGCGGCGTGGCGGTCGGACAATTCGAGGTCCTCGCCTCGCTCATCCTGCTCATCCTCGGCTGGGTGTTCGTGCCGTTCTACCTCAAGAGCGGCGTGTTCACGATGCCGGAGTTCCTGGAGCGGCGGTACTCGAAGGGTGCGCGCTGGTACCTCGCCATCATCTCCATCATCGCGTACGTGCTGACGAAGATCTCGGTCACGATCGCGGCGGGCGGCATCGTGTTCGAGGCTCTGATGGGGGTGGATTTCTGGACTGGGGCGATCGTCGTCGTTGTCGCCACCGGGATCTACACCATCTTCGGTGGCCTGACCGCGGTGCTCTATACGGACCTGCTGCAGCTGTTCGTGCTGATTGGCGGCGCGGTCGCGGTCACGCTGTTCGGGCTCGGCGCACTCGGCGGATGGGACGCGCTCGTGAGCTCGGCTGGCCCGGGTTTCCTCGACATGTGGAGGCCGGTGACGGACCCGAACTTCCCGTGGACGGGAATCCTCTTCGGCGCGCCGATCCTGGGTGTCTGGTACTGGTGCACGGACCAGTTCATCGTGCAGCGCGTACTCTCGGCGCGGAATCAGGATCATGCGCGTCGCGGGACGATCTTCGGTGGCTTCCTCAAGCTTCTTCCGCTCTTCCTCTTCGTCATCCCGGGGTTGATTGCCGCGGCGCTCGCTCGACAGGGGCGATTGCAGCTCGAGACTCCCGATCAGGCATTGCCGACGCTCGTGGCGGCACTGCTTCCCGTGGGATTCCGCGGGCTCGTCGTGGCTGGCTTGCTCGCCGCGCTCATGAGCTCACTGTCCGCGGTGTTCAACTCCTGCGCGACGCTCATCACGTGGGACGTCTATCGCGAGCTGCGGCCGAAGGCATCCGACCGGCAGCTCGTGCTCGTCGGGCAGGCGTCGACCGCGGTGCTCGTTGGGTTTGGGCTCCTGTGGATCCCGCTCATGCGACTCATTTCGGGACAACTCTATCAGTATCTGCAGAGCGTGCAGGCGTACATCTCGCCGCCCATCGCGGCGGTATTCCTGCTCGGCGTCTTCTGGCGCAGAGCGAACGCCGCGGGGGCAATGACGGCGCTCATTCTCGGGTTCGTGCTGGGGACCGCGCGGCTCATCGCGGAGCTCATGAAGGGCTCACTCAGCGGATGGATGTTCGCGTACGCGAACGTGAACTTCCTGCACTTCGCGGTGATCCTGTTCGTGATCTGCACGGTGGCGCTCATCGTGGTGAGCGCCGTGACGGCTCCACCGCCTCTTCCAAAGGTCGCCGGGCTCACGTACGCGCTTGCCGACGTGCACCCGGAGCGGGGGGCGGAGGACCATCCGCCGCCCGACGTGCCGCTCGCGGCGGCGGACACCAGCCCCGAGTGGCGTCGGAAGGATGCGATGCTGAGCGTGCTGCTCGGTCTGTGCGTCGGAGCGATCTGGTGGTACTTCTCGTGATCTCCCACTGCGCCGTTTGAGGTTTTTCAACCGCCGAGGTGAAGTCTTGGACCCAATGTTCCTGCCCGATGTCGAGCAGAATCCCAAGGACTCAGGGTGGCGCGATGCCATCACGCAGGTCTGGAGCTCTGGGGCGGGCGAGTACCCACAGATCTGGCACCTGTTCGCGTACCAGCCCAACGCCACCCAGCACCTGGCGCGGTTCACGCAAGAGGTGCTACGAGGGCCGGCGCCGTTGTCACCCGGGCTGCGTGAGCTCATAGCCGCGTACACGTCGGCGCGGAACGCGTGCCCGTTCTGAATCAACTCTCACGCCGCGGTCGCGGCGGAACTGCTGGGCGACGAGGAGCTCGTGCAGGGCGTCCTGCGCAATGCATCCATTTCGAAACTGGATGACCGGCACAAGGCACTGTTCGCATTCATCGACAAGGTGAACCACGACTCGCGCAGCATCACGGCCGACGATACGGCGCGCTTGCGTGAGATCGGGTGGACCGATGAGGAGCTGTACTACGCGATCACCGTGTGTGCTCTGTTCAACTTCTACAATCGCTGGATCGATGCGTCGGGCGTGCATCCGCTCTCGGAGGAGGCGCACCGCGCGGGTGGCAAGCGGAGCGCGGAGCGTGGCTACGTGCGCTAGGTCTCATACCGAGCGCAGCGAGGAATCGCTGGCGTCCCGGGAGAGGTTGTCATTCCGCGCCGGGTACCAGCGAAGCGGGTGATGAGGAATCGCCGTCGTCCCGACAGAGAGGCCCCTCTACCGGCACCCCTGCGATTCCTCGCTCCGCTCGGATTGACACGGTACTCGATCACACGTGACAACAATGCTTTCTCGGATAAAACAACGCCATCACGCCGTGCGAGCAGCCGCCGCGATCGTGCTGCTCGCTGCAGGCTGCCGCTCGAGCGGGCCTGCCGTCTCGCCGACCGCGCTCGATCAGGCGACCGTCTACGAGCCGTCCCGCGCGTTAGGCCCGCTCTTCCATGACGTGCAGCTCTCCAACCTCTTCCCGGATTCGAAGACGTTCGTGGATGCGCGCCCGTTGCAGGCGCCCGCGGACATCGTTGCACGCTACGCGGCCGAGCGCGGCACGCCGGGCTTCACCCTTCGCGCGTTCGTCGATCGGCACTTCGAGATGCCACGGGTGGCGGGCGGCGACTTCCGCACGGACACCACGCGCACCATGGAGCAGCACGCGCGCGCGCTCTGGCCGGCGCTCACGCGGACGCCGGACAGCACGGACGCCCGCTCGTCGCTCATCCCCCTTCCGTACCCGTACGTCGTTCCCGGCGGCCGCTTCCGCGAGATCTACTACTGGGACTCGTACTTCACGATGCTCGGACTCATTGCGAGTGGCCGCGCCGACCTCGTGAAGACCATGCTCGACAACTTCGCGTACCTCGTGCGGACCGTCGGACACATTCCGAACGGGAATCGCACGTACTACCTGAGCCGCAGCCAGCCACCCTACTTTGCGGCAATGGTCGGGCTGTACGCCACGTCCACGGATACCGGACAGGCGCTCCAGTACC
>DASURJ010000813.1:0-10165 GCA_036280115.1 Gemmatimonadaceae bacterium | reverse complement strand
GAACTTCTCGTAGCGCCGCATCCACTCCGCGCCGTCGCGCAGCGGGCGCGCGTCGAGCCGGCAGAGGTGGGTGCGCCCCCGCACGGTGCGCCGCACGAGCCCCGCGCGCTCGAGCACCTTGAGGTGCTTCGATACCGCGGGGAGGCTCATCCGGAACGGTGCCGCGAGCTCTGTCACCGACGCCTCGCCACCGGCGAGGCGCGACAATATGGCGCGCCGTGTGGGATCGGCCAGGGCGGCGAACGTCCGGGAAAGTGGGTCAGCCGTCATGATTAAACCATCTGGTTAGTTAACCTACGAGTTAAATAAAGCAAACAGCAGCGCACGTCAAGGCAAATCCGCTATTGGGGTCAGGTTCGAATATCAGCGTTCCATTGCGCGCCGGCAGCGTATTGGCGCCGCCCCTGCCTCGCTCCCAGCAACCCTCGCGTCGGCAGACCCAGCGTTCGCTCCTGCCGCGGCGTCCGCGTCCCGCTCGGGTGGCGGGACGAGCTCGGCCGGCCCCGTCGTGGCATCGGGTCTGACGCGGAGGACGCGGGGACACCTCGCGCGCCTCGGATGCGACGTGGCTGCCCGGTCGGCACGGCGATGACCCGCGGGAAAGGCCGAACGGCCGGATGAGGGACGGGTCTCGAACCAGGTCAGGCATCCAAAAGAGGGATAACGGATGAGGGGGATGAGGGGATGAGAGACATCCTCCTCCGCGGCGCACAGCTCCTCTCGCCGGGGCCGTGACCGAGGGGAACGGCCGCTCGGGACGCCAATCGTCCCCGCGCGAGTCATTCGCATCACTTCATGGCCTTCGGGCGAGGGCGCGTCCCGGTCCGGGACCGATCCCCGGTATCCCCCTCATCCCCTCATCCGTCTTCCCTTCGTTCTGGATGCCGGAGGCTGCGGCCTCTCGCCACGCGGCGTCGTCGGTGCAGAGCCGTTATCCGGCCGTTTCGACTCGTTCCGCCTCATCGTCGGTCCGACCAGCCCAAGTGCCCCGGATCGTACACGTCCCGGCAGTTCCCGCTAGCTGCATCCAACGCTATCCCCGGTTCCCGACGTTCTCGGCCTGTCGTTCGCGATGTAGCTCGACCGGTCCGCGTCCGGTGATCGCGCGGAACTCCTGAATCAGGTGCGACTGGTCGTAGTACCCGGCCATCGCCGCGATTCGCGCCCACGACGGGCAAGGCGTGCGGTCCGCGGCGGCCACCGCGCGGTTCAACCGATGCACGCGCTGAAACTGCTTGGGGCTCAGCCCCGTCGCTTCAGGCAATACGCGACGGAGATGACGTTCCGTGATTCCGAGGCCGCGCGCCACGTCCGCGAGATGTCGGTCCCGGCCGTCGCCGCGAATGAGTTCCGCGGCCTCGTGCGCGAGCCGGAGCGCGCGCGGAGCGGTCGCGCCGTCGTATCGCCTCCGCACATCCGCCACGAGCTCGCCGAGTACCTCGCGGGTCGTGGTGCACCGCGTTAGGCGGTCGGCGAGCCGGTCGGCCCGCGCCCGGTCGAACGCGCGGAACAGCGCGAACCCATCGGCGTGCTCGGTCGTGTCGGCGCCGAACAACGTGCGACTCCACTCGGGCTTTACCCGCAGCGCCTCGATCCGGAACGAACCGGCCGGGGCGAACAGCTGAACGCGGCGAATGGGCCCCTGCAGATGGAGCGAGCCGTGAGCGACGCGCCCGGACGTGTCGCGCCAGCAGGCGAAGTAGAGGCTGACGCCGAGCTCCGGGAGTACGCGATGCATCGCGCCAGGCCCGTTCATCGCCGTGACTTCCGGCGCCTCGAAAACCCACGCCGCGTCCACGACGTGCTCGAGACCCGGCGGGGCGGCGACCTCGTAATACCCGCCGACGCGGCGTAGGGGGGGACCGATTGGAGCGGGAGAGCGCACGCGCCATCATACCAACCCGTCACCTCCTGTGCACGTCGCCGAGGACGGAACGCGCGCCGTCAGGGACGGGAGGTCGCCGAAGCCCGATGCGCACGGCTACCGGCCGCGAATCCGCATCAGCCACAGGAACGGCGAGGTTCGCCTCACCGCGGGCCGCTCTCGGCGTCGAGCGGGCGCCTGACGACGAGAGCCACTGCCGTTATTCTGAGTCCGTCCCTGCCTTGTCCGTCCACCCGACTGATGGCTTCAGCGTTCACGCACGCCGCCGCAGCGCTCGCGCTCGGCACCGCCTTCCGCAATCCTGGCCCGCCGGCGCGCTTCTGGCTCCTCGGCGCCGCGTTCGCCGTGGTGCCCGACCTCGATGCCGTTGGCTACTGGATGGGAGTGCCGTACGACAGCGACTTCGGGCACCGCGGTTTCTCGCATTCGATCTTTTTCGCCGCCCTGCTCGCAGGGGTCGGACTGATGGCGTTTCGTGGCGACAGCGCATCGCGAGGACAGACGTGGCTCTTCCTGTTCCTGGCGACGGCCTCGCACGGCGTCCTCGACGCGCTCACTACCGGCGGTGGCGGCGTGGCATTCCTGGCGCCATTCGACAATGAGCGCTACCGCTTCCCGTGGCGCCCGATCGTCGTATCGCCAATGAGCATCCGCCGCTTCTTCTCGGAGCGCGGCGTTCGCGTGCTGGCAAGCGAGCTACTTTGGATCTGGATCCCCGCGACGGCATTCGCGGTCACCGCCGTCACTTTCCGGCGGCGTAGCAAGGAATAGCCACCGAGTCGTGACAGACCCGGGAGGCCATTCACGGTCCTAACGCTTCGTTTTGTCGTGTCGCGCCATCGCGCCATCGCGCCGGCGCGGAGGACGCGGCGACGGCGGACGCGGGAAGCGCCGGGGAGAACGACTCCCGCGCTTCCAGAGCCCATGGCGTCCCTGGCGGCCGTGCCTCTCGATTCCTGGTCGGCCGCGACGGGTTGTCACGGCCGAGGAGCCCTCCTGTCCATCCTGTCCATCCTGTCCATCCTGTCTCCTGCCGTTCCCCCGTCCGGACTCGTCGCGACGCCGTCTCGCGCCATGACGCTCGGAGAGGGGATCGCCGCCCCGAGCTGTCCGGCACCAAGCCTCGTGCGCAGAGTGCTCGGAGACTAGATTCGGCCCGTGGCCATCTCCGAGCACACGCTCTCTTCGCTGGTCCACGGGGCTCCCCCGCACGTCCCCTCCGAGTCCCAGCAGGTCGCCATCGAATCCGGTCCCGTCCCGGTGCTCGTTCTCGCAGGGCCTGGCGCCGGCAAGACCTTCTGCCTCATCGAGCGCATCCGCTTCCTCATCGAGGAGCTCGAGCTCGACCCCGCGCGCGTCTGCGCGTTCACGTTCACGAACAAGGCCGCCGACGAGATCGCGTCCCGCCTCGCACGACTGGGATCTCACGCCGAGGGCGTCAAGCGCCGAACGATTCACGCGTTCTGCGCCGAGATCCTCCGGGAGTACGGCAGCCATGTCGGCCTGTCGCCGGGATTCGGGATCGCCGACGAGGAGTACCAGCGCATCGTCCTCCGCCGGCTCGACGGAAACCCGCAGCGGCATCGGAAGATGCTCACGCGCTTCTCCGTTCACCGGTTGCGCGGCGACCACCTCTATCCAGACGATGCACGCGTATTCGCTCGCTACGAGGAGTTCCTCGCGAAGCGCAACGTCGTGGACTTCGACACGCTGGTGGTCAAAGCGTGCGCGCTCCTCGAGGACAGCCCCGCGGCCGCGGAGATCCGCGCGCGCTGGAGCGTCCTGCTCGTCGACGAGTTCCAGGACCTCAACCCGGTGCAGTACCGGATCATTCGCGCGCTCGCGCGCGACCATCGTCATGTCTTTGCGGTCGGGGATGACGAACAGTCGATCTATGCCTGGGCAGGCGCCGATCCGACGGCGTTCACGAGCTTCATCAACGACTTCGGCATCACGAAGCCGATCTGGCTCCGCGAGAACCGCCGGTGCCCTCGGCACATCTTCGACGTCGCGCGGCGGCTCATTGCGCTCAACCCATCGCTCTTCGAGCGGGAGGCGCAGGAGACCGACCGGACGTCGCCGTTCGAGGTCGTAGCCCTCGACTTCGAATCCGACGACGAGGAGCTCGCGTGGGTCGTGGGCGACATCATGCGGGACATCTCGGAGCACACCCACGGGCTCGGCGACACGGCGGTGCTCTATCGCAAGCACGAGATCGGCAACGCATTGGAGGCGTCGCTGCTCAACGCGGGAATCGCGTGCCGGCTCGCGCACGGACGCGCGATCTCCGAGGAGCCCATCGTCGCGTACGTCCTGGCCGCCCTCCGCGCGATCGCGCACCCGCATGACCCCATCGTTCGCGAAGCGTTCTTCGCGACAATGCTCCCGACGCCGCTGCTGCACGACGTCCGCACGAGGGCTCGTGCGACCAAGCGCGATTTCGCGCGCGAGCTCGTGGAGATGTCGAAGCGCTTTCCGAAGGGGGACACGCGCGGGAAGCGGCTGCGACTCGCGCTCACGCGGTACCGCAACCTGAGCGCGCTCGAGCGCGCACACGCGTCGCTCGACGCGCTCGTCGCGGACCTCCTCTCGCAGAACATCAAGCCTCGCTCACCACTCGAGGAACGCCACGACGAGCTGAGCGATCCCGCCGACTCTCCGGAGATCGTGGACCTCGCGAACCGCCTTCGATCGGCGCGCGAGGACGATCGGTTCATCGACCTGCCGAGGCTGAGTGGAGTCGAGATTCCACTCAAGGGGTTGCTCGCGCAGGTCGGCGTGACCGCGCGAGTGGAGCCGGAGCCCGTGACCGGAGGCGACCGCCTCTCGGCCGACGACGCGCCGTCGCTCGGCCTCGTGCTGGCGACGTTCAAGGCCGCGCAACTCCTCGAGATCGGCGACGCGTCCGACGCGTTTCGCGACTTCACGGCCATCGACATCGAGACCACCGGCAAGGATCTCGACGGCGCGGAGATCGTGGAGATCGCGGCGGTGCGCGTTCGCGACGGTCGCATGGCCGAGACGTTCGCGTCGCTCGTCAAGCCGGACGTTCCGATCACCGCCGGTGCGGTGGAGACGCACGGCATTCGTGCCACGGACGTCTCCATGGCGCCGCGCTTCCCCGACATCTGGCCGAAGTTCGCCGCGTTCTGCGGTGACGACATCGTCGTCGCCCACAACGGCTACGAGTTCGACTTCAAGATTCTGGACCGCATGGTTCGCGGGCTCGGGAAGCGGATGGAGCTCTGTACGTACGACACCCTTCCCCTCGCGCGAGACCTGTTTCGAACGAGCCGCAGGCTCTCGGAGCTGGCACGGGTCCTCGGTATCGATACGGGAACGTCTCATCGCGCGCTCGATGACGCGCGTACCCTCGCGCGAGTGTTCCTCGAGCTCGGCGCACTCAAGGCGCAGCGCGCGCGAAAGACGGCGCTGACGAACCTGCTCGACCTGGTCGGCCTCGGTCTCGCGTTATGCGAGAAGCAAACGCTCTGTGGCGAAGCCCTGCTGTTTCGCGACTTCTGCGTGCCGTACACGCTCGGGCGCTACAGCTCGTGCCTCGAGATGTACGAGCGTGAGTGCGGCGATGACGAGTCGCTTCCAACCGTGGACGAGGTCATCGAGGCGCTCGGCGGCACGAAGCTCATGGTGAAGCTGCGGACCGAGAAGACGGCGCACGAGCGCTACCCGGCCACGATGTTGCGACTTCGGCGGCTCATCGCGCATGTCGGTGCCGGTCCGCTCCACGAGCAGATCGCGACTTTCCTCGAGCGCGTCGCGCTCTCCGCGCGCGGCGACGGCGTGGAGGTGGATCGCGACCGGGTGAACCTGCTGACGCTTCACTCCACGAAAGGGCTCGAGTTCTCGCGCGTGTACGTGGTGGGAGTCGAGGACGCGCAGTTTCCGGGTCGCGCGCCGTCGGGGATGGAGCCGACGGCAGCGGAGGTCGAGGAGGCGCGGCGCCTGCTGTACGTGGGGATGACGCGGGCGAAGGATCGTCTCGTGCTCTCGCGTGCCGCGGTGCGCCGCGGGAACCCGACGGGCGGCCACCGGTTTCTGGACGAGATGGGACTGACGCCGGTGCGTCCGCTCTCACTGTGAGCGTGGTGCTCGCGCCTGCCTGGACGGCCCGCTTTCGGGAGCCGGAATCCAGGTAGTGAGTACCCGGTCCGGAGGCTCCTGACTGGCCATCCTGCCGGGTGACCAGGACTACCTTCCGGACCCGGCGGGCAGGCTACACCGAAACCGCCCGTGCCGCCACTCGCTCGGCCCCGGGGAGCACGGCGTCGGACGCCTTCACCACGCGCGGCGACGACTCGACCATGCGCGTGAACCGGTCGACGGCCAGCGGCCCCGCGCCGTCGATGTAGTCGTGCTTGAAGAACACGTACGCGTCCGACCACGCCGTTGCGGCCACCCGATGCCGCCACTCCGCGAGCATCGTGTCGTCGTAGTCCTGCCGATGGAGCCGCAGGTAGCCCCACGAAGCGGTAGCAACGTTAGGCGTCGGGACGCCCTCCTCGCCCTCGGCGACGCAGAGGGCGATGTCGTGCGCGCGCAGCACGTCGAACACCGCGTCGTCGAACCAGCTCTCGTGCCGGAACTCGACCGTGAACCGCCGGTCCCTCGGCAGCAACCCGAGGAACGCCGTCAGGCGAGGCACGTCTTTCTGGAGGTTCGGCGGAAGCTGAAAGAGGATGGGGCCGAGCTTCGCGCCTAACGTCGCGGTGTTCCTGAGCAGGAACTCGAGCGCGCTCGCGGACTCGGGCTTGAGCCGCGCGAAATGTGTGATGCGCTGGCTCGCCTTGATCGCGAACGTGAACCCGCCTGGCACCTGGGCCGCCCAGTCCCGGAGTACGTGCTCCTTTGGCAGCCGGTAGAACGTGTTGTTGATCTCGACCGTCGGGTAGCGGCCCGAGTAGAACCCGAGCATCGCGTCGTCCTTCAGCCCCTCGGGGTAGAACGGCCCCTTCCACTCCTTGAAGGCGAAACCGCTCGTACCCACGAGGACGTTCATCGCCGTCACGACGCCTTGCGCTCGGCTTCCTCGACCGGCGTGCCGGTCTGAATGAGACTGGCCTTCAAGGCCTCCATGAGGTCGATGATCTTGCCGCCGCCGTCCGGCGTCACATCGGCCGTGATGTCCTGGCCGTCGATCTTCCGCTGGATGGCTTCCATCACCCGCTCGCGCACGGTATCGCGGAACTTCGACGGCTCGAACACGTCGGTCGCGGTCTGCTCGATGAGCTGCTTCGCCAGGGCGAGCTCGGTGGGCTTCACCTCGCCCGCCGGGATGGGCACCTCGGTGGTGGGGCGGACTTCGTCGGCGTAGTGGAGCTGTTCCATGACGAGCACACCGTTCAGGGGCCGGAGAAGAACGAGGTGCTGCTGTCCACGCGCCGCATACTGCCCGAGCGCAGCGCGGCCGGTCTCCTTCAACGCCTGCGCGAGGAGCCGATAGGCGCGATCACCGCCCTTGTCGGGGCCGAGGTAGTAGACCTTCTCGAGGTATTCGCGGTCGACCTGCGCGAGGGGAACGAACTCGACGATGTCGATGGTGCTCGTGGCCTTTTCCTCGAGCGCCTTGAGCTCCTCGGGGGTGAAGACGACGTACTGGTCCTTCGCGAACTCGTACCCTTTGCTCGTGTCCTCGCGTCCGACGACCTCGTTGTTGTCCTTGGGGCAGACGTACTGCTGCTTGAGGCGGGACCCGCACTTCTTGTGGAGCATGTTGAACGACACGCTCGACTTGGACTCCGAGGAGGAGTAGAGGTTGACGGGTACGGAGACGAGCCCGAACGAGATGGTGGCGGTGCCTATGGATCGCGCGGCCATGAGGGTCGGGGTAAGGGACGTCGAACGAGATTGGGGTCAACCTAGCGGCAACACCGCAAGTTTTCCACCAAATAAAAGGCGACGCAATTTTTGTGATGCGGCCTCGGGCACTGCGGAACCGGCCGAGCTCGCCGCTCACTTGCGCAGCGCCATGTGAGACGACCACCCCCCGCAAAACGATTCGCGCGTGCGTCCCTTCGCTCCGTTCGGGGTCAGAGTCCTAACGCATCCTTCCGTTGCGCTGCAGAGTCCGCTTTGCCGAGCTAAGCCGGACTCCGTGCCATTCCATGGCGTCCGATGTGTCGCCCCGTTCCAAGCGGTGCGTCAGGCCTGCGTCCGCCCTGTGTCCGGCGCGTTCGGCCTGCGAACGCGTCCGAACCCGTACGCCCCGACTCTAGCTACCTGAACTGCTGGCGCCCCGGGTCGTCTGACGCGTAGTCTTTCGTCCCCCGACCATTGTCTCTCACAGCGCCACTCCGCGGCTGTTGCGGCGTCCGCTGGTGCCGCGTCTTTCGCGTTCTGCCGATGGCGCGTCGAGATGAAACGATGCGTTAGGACTCTGACCCCTTAGATGGCCGACCCAGCCGACAGTCTCAGTACGTACCGAGCGAAACGATCACCCGACAGCTCGCCCGAGCCGGTCGGGACCGTGTCGCCCGTCCCCGGGCGGCTCTTCGTGGTGCACAAGCACGCCGCTCGGCAGCTGCACTGGGACCTGCGCATCGAGATGGACGGCGTGCTTCGTTCGTGGGCGGTCCCCAAGGGGCCGTCGTACGACATGAACGACAAGCGCCTTGCCGTGAAGGTCGAGGACCACCCGCTCGAGTACGGCGACTTCGAAGGGATCATCCCGCAGGGGAACTACGGCGCCGGCGGCATCATCGTGTGGGACCGCGGCGAGTGGGTGCCCCTCGAGGATTGGCGCGAGGGACTCGAGAAGGGCAAGCTCCTGTTCGAGCTCAAGGGCTACAAGCTCCACGGCACGTGGACGCTCGTGAAGATCAAGAAGAGCGAACGTGACTGGCTGCTCATCAAGGAACGCGACGCGTACGTGCGGACGCCTGGCGACGTCTTTCCCGAGGAGTCCGTTCTCTCCGGGCTGACGGTCGAGGAGGTGAAGGCCGGTGCGACCCCGGTCTCGCGCCTGCGCGGGTCACTCGAGGAGCTCGGCGTCCCGCGCACACCGATCGCCCCGAAGACCGTCGGTGTCATGCTTGCCGAGCCGGCGGACAAGGCTTTCACGACCGACGGATGGCTGTTCGAGCTCAAGATGGACGGCTACCGGCTCCTCTCGTGCAAGTCCGGCGGTGACGCGCTGCTCCTCACGCGCAACGGCAACGACTACACCGAGGTATTTCCGGAGATCGCGCGCGCAGTGAAGGCCTTGCCCGTTGAGTCGTGCATCATCGATGGCGAGGTCGTGGTGCTCGACGAGAAGGGCAAGCCGAGCTTCGCGCTTCTCCAGCAGCGCGGGCGGCTCTCCTCGCCACTCGATGTGAAGCGCGCGGCCGTTGAGCTCGCGGCGTCGTTCTTCGCGTTCGACGCGCTCGCGCTCGAAGACTACGACCTTCGCGGGCTCCCGCTGACGCGCCGTAAGCAGCTCCTCCAGGAAGTCGTCCCGAAGCTCGGTGCGGTGCGCTACCTCGACCACATCGAGCGGGAGGGCGAGGCGTTCCTGCGTCAGGTGACGGTCCTGGGTCTCGAGGGGATCATTGCGAAGAAAGCCGATTCGCCGTACCGCGCCGGACGCTCGCCGCAATGGCTCAAGATCAAGGCCGAGCAGACGGGTGATTTCGTGATCGTGGGCTTCACCGCGCCGAAGGGCGCCCGCACCGGGCTCGGCGCGCTCCAGCTCGCGGATTACGTGAACGGCGCGCTCGTGTATGCGGGGCGCGCGGGCACCGGGTTCACCGAAGCGCAGCTCGGCGACATACGCGCGATGCTCGAACCGTCCATTCGGCCCGACCCGCCGTGTCATGGCCCCGTCCTGGAACCGGGCGGCGACATCCGGCCGAGCGAGACGATCCCCGAGACGCGCACGACGACCTGGGTCGAGCCGACGCACGTCTGTGAGGTGCGGTTCCGCGAATGGACGCCGGATGGCGTGCTGCGCCACCCGGCATTCCTTCGCATGCGGAGCGACAAGCGGCCGCATGACTGCGAGCGACAGGGCTGGCAGGTTGCCCGGGACTTCCTGCCGGGCACGACTCCGCCTAACGCGCACACCGCCGTGGCCCCGGACGCGGCGCCCGCCGTCCCGAGCACGGTCCACGAGGCCACGCCGTCGCCCAAGCCGCCCGCCCAGCGGACCGTGAACTTCTCGAACCTCACGAAGGTCTTCTGGCCGACGGACGGGTATACGAAGGGCGATCTCATCGAGCACTACAGGTCGATCGCGCCCTGGATCCTTCCCTACCTCCGAAACCGTCCGGTCGTACTCACGCG
>DASURJ010000812.1:0-9775 GCA_036280115.1 Gemmatimonadaceae bacterium | reverse complement strand
GGTGCTGGAGTCGCAGCGGTTCCGACGGCTGGGAGGCACCCGGGAGATCGAGGTGGACGTGCGCCTCGTTGCGGCGACGCACCGCGACCTGGAGGCGGCGGTGCGTGAGGGCAGCTTTCGCCAGGACCTCTTCTACCGGCTGGCCGTGCTGCCGGTGCACCTGCCACCGCTCCGCGAGCGCGGACGGGAGGAGATCATCGCGCTCGCGATGCGACTGCTGACCGACCTGCGAGCGAAGACAGGTCGAGGTCCCTCGCGCTTCTCGCCGGAGTCGCTCGCACTGCTGGTGCAGTACCCGTGGCCGGGCAACATCCGTGAGCTGCGCAACATGCTCGAGCGCGTGCTCCTGCTCGCTGCCCATGCGGACGAGCTGCGACCCGAGCACCTGCCCGTCGAGCTGCGCGGCGGGTGTCCCGCGGACGGCGTGGAAGCCGGCGAGGATCTCTCCCTCGAGGCGATGGAGCGGCGACACATCACGCGCGTGCTGCTCCTCGCGGATGGAAACCGGGCAGCGGCCGCCCGTGCGCTCGGCATCACCCGGGCCACGCTCTACAAGCGCCTCAGGGAGTACGGGCTGGAGCTGCTCGACCGCCCGTAAGCGCGGCGCGGCCTGTGTTCGCCGCGCTATCCCGCCAGCCCGTGCTCCATCTCGAACGGCGAAAGCCGGGCGATCTGGCTCGCCGCGCTCCGGGCGTGCCTTCCATCGAGACGGAAGCGGGAGCCTGGCCACGGTTCGGCGCTGGACGCGGTGACCGGGTAGACGAGAAACCGACTCTCGTAGCCCTGCAGGATGGCGGCGAGGGTGGGCAGCGGACCAGCGGCACCGCCGACGATGGAGAGCACGTCGAGCTGGCAGGGGCCACGGTGCTGGTCGGCCCCCGGCAGCCCACGCGTGGCCGCGCGGTCCAGTGCGGAGAAGAGCAGGGCGAGCGAGCGAAGGTCCGGACCGTGGATGCGGAGGGCGCCGAGCAGCACGACGCCCGGCCGTACCCGGCACGGCACCGGAGTTCCGGCGGCCATGCCATTGGATGCGGCTCCCCACCGCCGCTGCAGGGAGACCAGATCGGTGAGCTCGACGCGCGGCCGGCCACCCGGATCGCGACCGAACAGGGTGTGCTGCAGCCGTTCCCCGTCAGGCCAGAGGCCCAGGATGGTGGCGCGCGCCGCTTCGGCGAGGACCTTTCCGTCCACGAGGAAACGCTCGGCGGGAGCCTGGTCGGCTGCCGGTGTGATGCCCAGCTCCGGCTCGAGTGCTCGCTTGCCATCAATGGTGCGCAGCGTGAGCAACTGGATGATCGCCCCGACCTCCCCGAGCGCGTCTGGCGCCGGAGCGCCGCCCGTCGTTCCCCCGGCGACGGGCAGGCGATCGAGGAAGGTGCCGGTGGCCGCCAGGGAGGCGAGCGTACCGGCGGAAGCTGGCCGGAAAGTTGTCTCCCGAAGCTGGTTTCGGGTGGGCATGGATCGCGGAGTGCGTGAGGATGATCGACGGCGCTGCTGAGCGCGAAAAGGCAAGGCGAGGGTCATGCCTTCAGGGATCTTCGACGCATGTCGTTGCGCGGCAAGCGGATAGGATGGCAGCGTCGAAGCTGGTCCCACCGCCCGGTGTTCAATTCAGCGCACTCGGATTGCATGGGTGTGCAATTCATGAACACAGCGCCGCGCAAGGCGCGGGGCGGTGTCGATCGCGCAAGCCAAAGCGCCGCAGCAGGTTAGGAGAAACCTCGTCGAAGGCACGTCTCTCGCCTGAGGGGGGACCGAGCTCGACGCGAGTCGTGTCGAGCCGCGCCCGCCGCCGTGGCTGGCGCTGCCCTCCTTCCCCAGGAATTTCATGCGCATCACCAATTCGCTGCTTGCCGCTGCCCTCCTCCTTGCCGGCACTGCCCAGCTGTCCCAGGCCCAGGAGCTCGCGAGCACCGACCAGACGGTCACCATGAGCGTGTCCGCGATCAACCAGCTCAGCTTCGCCGCCTCGGTGTCGCTGACCGTCAGCACGGGCGTCATCGGGACCAACGCGCTGACGCCGGCAACGGCGTCGTCCACCTACGGCATCATCTCGAACGTGGACAGCGTCAGCGTCGCCAAGATCTCGGCCACGCTCGACACCGACATGCCTGCCGGTTCGTCGCTCGAGGTGAGCCTCGACGCGCCGACGACCGTGACCGGTGCGGTGGCGGCCGGCAAGCTCGCGCTGAGCACGACGTCGGTGGATCTCGTGACGAACATCCCCGCGGTGAACGAATCGGGCATTCCCCTGACCTACACGTTCACGGCCGACGTCAACACGCCGGCGTCGCTGTCCCGCACGGTGCACTACGTCCTGACGCAGGGCGCGTAATCCCTCTCCGTCTCGGCGCGCAGGGAGGAGCGGCGGCGGTCGCCGTTCCCTCCCTGCGCCCGACGCACGCGTTTCTCCCTTCCCAGCGGGTCTCCCCGACAATGTCCAGATCATTCAGGCCGCGCGCGGTTGCCGCGGCGCTCGTGCTTGCCTCTGCATTCGCCCCAGTGGCACCGGCGGGGGCGCAGGTGACGGTGCTCACCCCGTCCGTGGTCGAGCGGACGGCGGCTCGCGGCGCCCGCTACGAGAGCAGCATCGTCGTCCGCAACTCCACGCCGGTGACGCAGGTCGTGACGGCGCGGGTGGTGGACTACTCCTTCCAGGCGGACGGTACGAGCCGGTACGACGAGCCAGGGTCGCAGCCGCGCTCCAACGCCGCCTGGCTCACGCTCGCACCGCGCACGATCGAGGTGCCGCCGAACCAGACCGTCAGCCTCACCTACTCGGTGCGGGTACCGGACGCCGCCGCGCTTGCCGGCAGCTATTCGAGCATGGTGCTGGTCATGGGGAAGCCGCGACAGCAGGCCAGCCTCGCCGTCGGGCATGGGCGGGCGAACGCCGGGATCCGGTCGGATCTCAGCTACGGCATCCAGGTCGTCACGCACCTCGACGGACCGGCGCAGGCGCGCTTCGGCCTGGACCAGATCGTCGCATCGAACGTCAGTGACTCCGTGCAGGCACTCGCCTTCACCGTGCGGAATACCGGCGAGCGCGCGCAGCGGCCGATCGTCTCGCTCGAGCTCTACACGGAGGACGGACGGCTCGTCGCTTCGCAGCGATCGCAGCGTGGACTCATCTATCCCGGATCGAGCGTGCGCCAGTCGTTCGCGCTCCGGTCGGTGCGGAAGGGCACCTACCGCGCACTCCTGCAAGTGGATACCGGCGACGACGTGTTCGCCCTGCCGACCGCGGTGCGCTTCTAGACACGCGCGGTCGAGGGTTCCGGCGAAGGATGTCCCGGGCAGGGCTGTCCGCGGCATGGCGGGGGGTGAGGGTCGCGGCCATGGCATCGGTCATCGCCGGCAGTGCCGAGCGCGCGCACGCGATGCCGGCGTCCGTACCGGGCACCCGCGTCAGCGACTCGGTGCGCCACGTGATGCCTGGTGCCCGCTGGACGCTTGCCGTGCCGCTGACGAATCCGTCGGGGACCGCGGTGACCTTCCATGTGCGCGTGCTGGTCCCGGCGGGATGGCGCGTCGGCACCGCGCCGACGAGCGTCTCCGTGCCGGCGCGCGGCCGGGATCTCGCCTTCATTCCCCTCAGCGTCGGCCTGACGGTTCCTCCCGGCGAGGGAGCCGTGCGCTACGTGGTGGAGAGCGCGGCGGGCGCGGCTCGTCGCGACTCGGTGCCCTACGTGGTGGGTGAGCGCCACGAGCTGACGCTCACCGGAGAGGCACCGGAGTTCGCAGCGACGGGGGGCAGTTACGCGGCCCGGTTCATCGTGGAGAATCGTGGCAACGACGCGCGATCCTACGACGTTGGATTCGTCTCCGCCGTGCCCGCCACGCTCGAGGGAGCAGCCTCGCGGCGCATCGCCGCCGGCGGCACCGACACCGTCACGGTCGTGGTTCGCCTCCCATCGGAGCTTCCGCTCACGACCTCCACGGTGACGGTCAAGCTGAAGCCGACGGTGGCCAGCGGGAGCGATCGCCTGACCACGTTCGTGCAGACCTCCGTCTTCGCGACGAGTGGCGGGGACGCGTGGGCGCGCCTGCCGCTGCAGCTCACTCCCACGGCGGGCAGCAGTGGCGGCACGCTCGCCATCGAGGGGCGCGGCGTGCTCGCCGACGAACGCACGCGGCTCGATCTCGTGCTGCGTGGTCCTCGCCGGCCGGCAGCGATCGCCGGCGCGTCGGACGAATATCGTCTCGCCCTGACGTCCACCAGGTGGAGGCTCCAGCTGGGCGACCAGGCGGTGAAGCTGACGCCGCTCACCGAGAACGGCCGCGGCGCTACCGGAGCGAGTGCGGCGTTCACCGGACAGCGGTGGAGCGCGAGCCTTGGCAGCGTGATCACCCGGCAGTACGGCGAGGCGACGCACCTGGCCGAACAGTTCGGCAGCATCGGTGTGCGACTGCCGGGGGGGCTCCGGATGCAGGGCACGGCGTTGCGGCGCGCCGGACGTGCCGATTCCGGTGCCGTGGGCGGCGTGCAGCTCACGTGGACACCGGGCGCACGACAGGTGGTGGAGGTGGAGGGGAACCGTGCGGAGCGCGGCGGCAGGGCGTGGCGCGCCAGGATGGGAAGCACGATGGGCCGACTCAGACTCCAGGGCTCCGTGCTTGCCGCCGACACGGCGTTTCCCGGCTATGCGAAGGGCACGCGCAGCGCCGACGGCTCCGGCCGCCTGCAGCTGTCGCGCTCCCTCTGGATCCGCGCGGGCGGCGAGGATCGACTCACCACGGGCGGCCTGCTGTTCGGACGCGACGTCGCGAATCCCGACACGCTCGTCGCTCACGAGCCGCTCACCCAGCATCGCTACCGCAATGCGGTCGCCGCCATCGGATGGAACCGGGTGCTCCAGGTCGAGGCGCGCTCGCGGCGGCGCGATGATCCGACTGGCGCGCTGGTGTGGGGTGCCGAACGGTCGCTGGCGGTGAGCTCGGCCCTGGGGCCCCGATGGCTGCAGCTCTCGCCGAGGGTGGAGGTGGGCGAGGTGACGTCGGCTCATGCCGCGACGCCGCTCCCCATGCAGCGTGCCTCGCTCGACGTGCGGATCGCACTCGGCCACTTCGGCGCATTCTCCCCATGGGCGGGTGTGGACGTCGGGCGCTCGATGTACGACACGACGGCACGGCGGTCGTGGAATGCCGGCGCGCAGCTGGAGCTGCATGCGGCGGGGACGCGCGCGATCATCGGCGGGCAGTACGGGCTGAGCATGATCGCCGGGCCGTGGACTCCTCCCGTACCGACGAGGCGAGCGGACGCGACGATCGTGCACGAACTGCGCAGCGGCGACGAACTGCGGGCGCGCGTGCGCTGGGATCCCCAGGCGCGCGCGCTGGTGGGCAGCGACGTGCGGGTGGAAGTCGGATACGCACTGCACGTCGGGGTGCCGGTCGGCCGGCCCCGCCGCGGCGGATGGGTGCGTGGACGACTGCGCGAGGAAAAGGGAGGCGCCGGCACGGGTGGAGCGATGGTCCGCCTCGACGAGCGACTTGCCATGACCGACCGTCACGGGAACTTCCAGTTCAGCGCCGTGCCGGCGGGCGTGCACGTCGTCAGTGTGGACGCCCATTCGCTCGGCGCAGGGCGGATGGTGCGTGACTCGGCGCTGCGCACGGTACGCGTGGAGGATGGGCGCGGCACCGGCGTCGACCTCGTGGTGGTGGCCGGTGGGCGGGTCGCGGGGCGCGTGATCTGGTACGACGACGGGCCGCAGCAGGTGCTCGCCGCCGGCGCGGCGGCAGCGGGTGCGCCCGTGCAGCGCGACACGCAGCTCCCCGTGCTACGCCTGATGATCAGCTCCACCGCGCGGACCGTGCTCGCGACGAGCGACGCGACGGGCCGCTTCAGTGCAGACGGACTCGAGCCCGGGACGTGGACGGTGCAGCCGGAGCCAGGCGCCCTGCCCGCGACGCATCGGCCCGCGTCCGGCGAGGTGCGGATCCTCGTGCCCGCTGGCGGGGTGGCCAGCGCGGAGCTGCGCGTGGTGCCGCGCCCGCGCACGGTGCACCTGCTGACGACGGGGGAGCCGCCGGCACCCGTCACGAAGTCGCCGGCGCCGCGGACGGTGACGCCGCCGCGAAAGTCGACCACGCATGGCCGCCGCGACGTCCCGCTGCAGCCCGAGGCGCCACGCAGGCGTCCGGTTGTCCGCGACGTGCCGCTCCTGCCGGACTCGGTGACGCATCCAGTCTGTCCGTGGCCGGTGGTCCGGCCGAATGGGCCGATCTGTCAGGAGCCCGTCGTCCCGGATTCGACGGTGGTCGTGCCGAAGCCATGATGGGGATGCGGGCACAGAATAGCGGGCGGGAGACCTCCGCCCCCAACCGGAGCACGATGATTCTCCTCGTGGAGGATGACGAGATCCTCGCTCATCTCTTCGAGCGAATTCTTCGTGGGGCGGGCTTCGCGGTCAGGACGTGCCGCACCGGACTGGAAGCGCTGCTCTTGCTTGCTGCCGAGCAGACGGACATTGACGTCGTGCTGAGCGACATCGGGTTGCCGCAGCTGAGCGGCGACCAGCTCGCGATTCAGCTGCGCGGTATCCGTCCGGGAGTGCCCGTCCTCCTCATGACGGGCTTCAGTGGCCGGGTGACCCAGGAGAACGCACACCTGTTCGGCGTGACCACGGTTCTGCAGAAGCCGATCTCGCCTCGCCAGCTCCTCTCCGCCATCGACGATGCCCTGTCACCCGCACCATCGCCGAGGCACGTCGGTCGGCACGCCGCGGCCTCCGAGGTCGCCGAGCGATGAATCCCTACCTACGCCTCGCGCAGGCGCGTCTCGCACGGAGAGAGCGGCCAGGTGTGCTCACAGGCGATGAGTGTGTCGCACGCGCGAGTGCGGACGACGTGGAGCGTCCGGACAACTCACCGGGAGCGACGCTCACGCGCGTCGCGACCGTCGAGCTGGGCGAGGACGCGGACGTTCCCGACTCCGCGCCGATGAACAAGCTGGATCGGCTGACCTGGGAGCTGCGGAGGCTCGGGATCATGTTCCACCCACCAATCGGGTCGCGGGACTGACGTTGGTGCAGGCTTCCGCACGTCGACGGTTGTATGCACCAGAATACCACCCGCCTCACCCGGCTCGCCCGACACGAGATGGAATTGCCCCGTGCCGGACGCGGCCAGGCGAACACGCCGCCTGGCCTACAACGTCGCGATCCACTGCGCCCATGCAACGTCGCTGGTGCCCAGGTCGATCCCACCATTCAGCCGCACCAGCAGAGCGTGTGCGGCAGTGCTGGCGAGCGGATACTCGGCGCGCAGGTGCGTCAGCACCCAACTGCCGTTGTCATGCAGGAGGGGACGTGCCAGCGTCGGGCTTACCTCGGTACGCTCCAGCAGTTCCAGGATCTCCTGGGTGGCTCCGACGTTCGTGCCGCCCAGCAGGGCGCGGAGCGTGCCGACCGCCGGCGCCCAGTCGACCGCTCGCGACGGAAAGCTCAGGAGCACCTCGATGGCGGCCGTGCGCACCGCGTCGTTTCCGTCACGAAGCGCATCAGCAAGCGCCCACCAGGTCGAGTCCTGCTCCGCGAAGTTCGATAACACGGCGGCGGCAACGACGCGATTCGCGTAGGGACCGTCGTTGCGCAATGCGGTCAAGGCGGTGCGACGGTCGCCCTCAGTACGGTGCGCATCCAAATAACTCCACACCCGATCGGCATCCGCCCGTGCGGTGCCCGGTCGTGCGCGCATCAGAGCCCCTCGTAGTGCGGAATCGCGGTGGTAGCGCTGCAGAGGAGCGAGAAATCGCCCAATCCAGAGCTGGCCAAGCGAGTCAGTCACCGGGAGAATCACGGTCGCGTACGACGGACGCAGCACGGTGAAACTGTCCCTCGGCGCCGGCCGCCAATGCATCCGTGCCGAATCCTGCGGCTCGACGACCTTGATAACCAGGTAGTGTCGAGTCGGCGCGCCTGGAGCAGCGGAATAGGTGAGATCTCTGACCAGGGCGTCCGCGAAGTGCAGCGAGTCTCGCAGCGTGACCATGCAGGCCGCATCGGCGAGCGTTTGCCCCGGCGCTCTGCGCTGGATCGAATCCTGAAGCGCAGCGAGCGTCCAGCGATGCAGGCCCAACACCTCCACGCGTGCACGCGGGGCGTCGTAGGCGACTTGCGCGCGAAGCGAAGTACCGCAGGCCACCGCAAGCAGGCCCGTTAGTGCGGCCATTGCGAGGCGATGAAAACGGGTCGATTGCATTGGGGTGATCACTGTGTACGTGTGCAGCCTGACGCCAGAGCTCAGTTGCGGAGGCGCAAATGTGGTCCATGCTGCCGGGTCGGAGCCGTGCGCGCCTCCGTCAGCTGCAACGATTCGTTAGGTGGCGCGGGGAAAATCTCCAGAGTGCCTTCTTCGATCAGCTTCCGCGTGCACGAGCGCATAGGCATGCTCCCAGGACGTTGCACGAGGCTCCGCGACATCCTTGTTCGTGCTGTTACCGAAGCAGATAGTGTAAAAGCCCTCCGCCCGGAGGCTAGCAACGTTCGACGGCGTATCCTCCAGGTAGATGTCCGCGCCGACTTGCTCCTTTTGCTTCATGAAGCAGAGGTCCCAGTACGGAATGCCATAGCGATCAAGCCAATCCACCGTCTGAGCGACAGCAGCGTTGTGGAAATAGTGGATGAAGAGGCGGTGCGTGATGACACGGATCCGCGCGCCCTCGTTCGAGAGCAGCCGAAGATACTTACGAGCCCCTGGAATCATGGCTGCGGAACTGAAAAGCTCTCGCTGCGTAACAGCGAAGCGGTGCAGGCTGGTGTACTGCTCGCTTCCAGTGATTCCCCACTCGGGCAGCCCGTAAGACACATCGGGAGTTAGATCGTCGAGTGGTCGCTCGAACCACTCTGCCGCGACTTCCCGCATCTTCGCGTAGAAATCCGCACATACGCCGTCGAGGTCAACGCCAAGGATCAACCCGTCCAGGGGCTTCTCCGCCATCAAACCCTCCTTTCGAGAGTGTGTGTTGGCACCTAACGACAGGGCTCACCTGCAAGGGCGTCTCAAAAGTTGCGGCGGCGCAGCCGCCGCCACCAAAGTGGCCCTTGTCAGGTGCAGCGTACGTTATGCCGCAGGCGAACGGATCTCGCCCTCATCCAGCCCACGCGCTGCGATTCGCGCCAAGGGACGCGCCAGAAGAATGAGGAGCACACCTGCCAGTCCGTACGCCATCCACCCGGATAGTGCGCTTGCACCTGTAACGCCGTCGGATGGAGTCCGGCCGCCCGCCGCCACGCGCACAATGCCAAACAGGACGACTGGCAGCGCGTACGCGAGGATCATGAGACCCAGACTCCGCATGACCAGCACACTCAGCTTGGTATAGTGACCCATCATTGCCCTCGCGACATCCGTTGTTGTCGGCATAACGCCTGTTCTATTGCGGAACCTGCCCAACAATCCTCGGCATCTGGCGACCCCTTTATCGCCTCACGCTCAGCAGCGCCGACTCCCCTCCGTCCCCGAAGCTGGAAGTGCTGCCCTGCTTAGTATCTCTGCGCTGGGCACGTATCCAGCGCCGGATAATGCGATGACGACACCAATCAGCCGCTTGCCCATGTCGAGCTGCACAGGTCGACAACCTGGGCAGAGTCGATCCGAATGATGGCGTTAGCAGAACCTAACGCGGAACGGACAGCAGCACCGTTACTCAGTGGGTAACTCCCCATGCATTCAAGGCCGTACCCACTAATCCAGCACTACCCGCGAGCGATGTCGTCCCGCACGTGCCCCGCCTCCGTTGCCCGCGCGATCGCCTCCAGTGCCGCCGGCC
>DASURJ010000811.1:0-4550 GCA_036280115.1 Gemmatimonadaceae bacterium | reverse complement strand
CTCTGGATCACCGCGATGGACCAGATCCAGCCGCGGCTGCTGGAGCTGGTGGACGGAGAGCTCGCGACCGTGCACCAGATCTTCCACGGGCCGGTCTCCGGCGACGCCGTGCTGCTGCTCGAGTACGACGGCGCGGCGCTGCTCGCGAGCCTCATGACCGACGGCGAGGTCGCGCTGGGGGGCCGGCTCGACCAGTCGGCGCGCGAAGTGCTCGCGGAGGTCGGAAACATCGTCCTCAGCTCGTGCCTCAGCGCGTTCGGCGACATGCTCAAGGTGGGCGTCTCCTTCTCCGTCCCCCGCATCCACGTCGAGTCGCTGGAGGGGATGCTGCGGTCACTCTCCGTGGACAAGGACGAGATGCACTACGCGCTCATTGCGGCGACGCAGTTTCGCCTCAGCCGAAACGAGGTGGGCGGATACCTGATCGTCGCCATCGGAGTGAGCTCGCTGGCGCTCATCTCGCAGACGCTCGCGGACCGGGTGGGCTGACGATGAGCGGGACGACGTGGTCGCTGTCCACGCTCTCCGACACGCCGCTGCACGATCTGGGCGACGTGCTGGAGGTCGGCATTCTCACGGTGGACGCTTCGCTCGTCATTCGTGGCTGGAACCGCTGGCTCGAGGTCGCGAGCGGGCGCGCCGCCGCCCACGTCATCGGCCGCTCGCTGTTCGAGATCTTTCCGGAGCTGCGGGGGAGTCCGGCGGAAGTGGCGTTCCGGAATGCGCTCGCCGGGACGAGCGTAATCCTGTCGCACCGGTTCCATCAGCATCTGCTCCCCCTCCCGGCGCCGCCGGGCTTTCACGAGTTCGCGCGCATGCAGCAGAGCGCGCGACTGGTTCCGCTGCTGCACGAGGACGGACAGGCCGACGGCGCACTGGCACTAATCCAGGACGTGACCGAGCGGGTGGCGCGTGAGGAGGAGCTGCGCCGCGCCATGCAGCACGCCGAAGAGGCGAGCCGGGCGAAGTCGGAGTTCCTCACGATGATGAGCCACGACCTCAAGACGCCCCTCGCCGCGATCATCGGGTACGCGAACCTGATCAACGGCGAGATGGTCGGACCGGTCACGGACCTCCAGCGGCGGCATCTCGAGCGCGTGAAGGCATCGGCCGAGCACCTGATCAGCATGATCGAGGAGGTGCTCCTCCTGGCGACCGTCGATGCAGGCAAGGCCGTGCTGAATCTGTCGGAGTTCGACGTTGCCAGACTGACGCGAGAGACGGCTGAGATGCTCGAGCGCCAGGCGACCGAAAAGGGACTCACGCTCACGGTGAACGTGCCCACGGCTCCCGTGTTGATGCGCAGCGACACGACGAAGCTGCGGCAGATCCTCGTCAACCTGCTCGGCAACGCCGTGAAGTTCACGGAGCAGGGATCCATCTCGCTGGAGATGCGGCTCGAGGCGCGTCGGGTGTCCATTCGCGTCCGAGATACGGGACGCGGCATGGGACCGGAGGACCTGGAGCGCATCTTCGAGCCGTTCACGCGCGTCCGCCAGCCGAATGCGCCGGCGACGAGCGGGACGGGCCTCGGGCTGTCGGTGAGCCGCCGGCTCGCACGGCTTCTCGGAGGCGACCTCGCGGTGGAGAGCCAGCGCGACGAAGGAAGCGTGTTCACGCTCTGGCTTCCCCTCGAATCGGCGCCGGCGACCAAAACGGCCGAGCGCGCGGCGTCGCCGCAACCGTCCGCGGCGATGTAGCACGCGGCGCCGCGTCGCGCGGCGCCGCGGTCCGAGCGACGCTCAGCTCGCCCGGCTCACCCGCCCTCCCTGACGAGCGACCACGATCAGCCAGGCGGCGTACGCGAGCACCAGCAGCCGGTTGGGCCATCCCGCGGGGACGGTCGGCCCGAACTTCCCCCCTGCGGCCGGCAGCGTCAGCGCGATCGTCACGATCATCCCGAGCAGCGTGATCCACATGAGGTGCGCGGTCACGCGGAGGGAGCGACGCGCGCCGGTCCAGCGTGCGTCGCGCACGAGGCTGCGGGTGATCAGGATCCCCGCGAGCGGCAGACCGGGGATACCGACCATCGCGGAGAGGCCGTGGAAGTTGCCATGCCGGGTGAGCTGCTCCTTCGTAGCGGTGATCGGATCGCTGACGAAGACGCCCGCGGCAAGGAGCGCGGCAGCCGTGGCGGCGAGAAGCACGATGCCGATGCGTCCCCCGGTGGTCTGCACGGACCTGCGCACCACGAGACACGCGGCGGCGCAGCTCGCGGCAAGGGAATAGAATGCCAGCTGCATGATCCAGCCGTGCCGGCCGATGGCGTACTCGCTCACCATCCGCCAGGACGGCTCGTACTCCGGCTTCACGACGTGCAGCACGACGAGCAGGCCGACGAACAGCGTCGCGCCACCGGCGGCGATGCGGGCGGCGACATGCGTGGCGGCGTCACGAACGAGGGCGACCGGCGCGGGTCGCGCTGACGACAGGGCGTTCATGGTGGTATCCTCGTCTGATGGGGTGAGTGCGGGAACCGCTTCCTGTCTGGCGACGCACGAGGGGCGGGCTGGCTCGACATTCTCTCGAAGATCGAGAGAGTCGTCGATTCGGTGTGTCCCGAATCGATGTTCCGGTACAGACGTCATCACCCAACACAGCCGAACGGGAGACGAATCGATGCGGTATCTCATGATGGTGAAGGCGACGAGGGAGTCGGAGGCGGGCGCGCCGCCGGACCCGGCGCTGATGGAAGCGATCGGCAAGCTCGCGGAGGAGTCGTTTCGATCCGGCGTGCTGGTGCAGATGGAGGGACTGACGCCGAGCGCGCGGGGTGCGCGCGTGCGTCTGTCGCGCGGCAAGCTCTCGGTCACCGACGGGCCGTTCTCCGAGGCGAAGGAGCTCGTCGGCGGGCTGGCGATCATCCAGGCGGACTCGCGCGAGGAGGCGATCGAGATCGGACGGCGGTTCATGCAGGTGCACGCCGACGTCCTCGGACCGTCGTACGAGGGAGAGCTCGAGGTACGCGAGCTCGTGGGACCACCTCCGAGCCAATGACCCGCGTTCGATGAGGCGGTGCGCGGCGCTCGTCGGCGCGACGCTGGCCACGGTTCTCGCCTGCGGCCGCAACGAGGCGACGGTGCCGGCGTGGGAGCAGCTTCCCGCCGGTGCCTGGCGCGTGGTCGCGCGCCGCGGCGATGCCGTGCTGCTTGCGGCTGACGCTGGTGGTGCGCGCGCCGTGACGACGCTCGTCAGGCGCGCTGCTGCGAGTTCCCCGGGTTCCCCGGGTTCGCTGACGTTCGCGCGAACCTTGCGGGCGGCGTCATGAATCCGGTCCGCAGTGCGACGACCCAGTCGGGGCGCCCGTTCCGCTCCGCGCGTGCGGCGGCCGCATGGTGGTCGTACGGCACGGCGATCAGGTCGACGATCCAGCCACGTACCGCCCGCTCGAGCACCGCGTAGCGCGCGTGGGGCGACCCGCACTCGATCACGTGCGCGCTCGGCTCGTCGTGCTCGTAGGCGGGCAGGCCGACACTGCCCGGGTTCACCACGAGTGCGTCGTTCACACGGACACAGCGCGGATGGTGCGTGTGCCCGCAGAGCATGAGTGGGGCGGAGATGCCCTTCAGCCGCCCTTCGATTTCATGATACGAGGCGAGCCGCACGCCGTGTGCGTCCACGCTCTCGAGCAGGTACGCATCGTCGTCGTCGGGCGCGCCGTGAAACAGGAGCACGTCCTCGAATGGACTCGCCCGGTCGGGCAGCACCGCGAGCCATGTGCGCTGCTCGGCCGTCAGCTGCTCGTACGCGAACCGGTCCGACGCGCCAAGCTCTGACGGGGGCCGACGCACGACCTGGCGATCGCAGTTGCCGCTGATCTGCGTCCAGCGCTGCCGCATGAGCGACGCCGCCGTCTCTCGCGGCCACAACGGGCCGGAGACATGGTCGCCGAGGTTGACGACCACGTCGACGTTCCGGCGCCGGATGTCATCGAGCACCGCCTCGAGCGCGGGCAGGTTGCCGTGGACGTCCGTAATCGCCGCGAAACGGCTCGCCACTGTCGTGGTCAGCGGATCAGATCACGCGCCGCGCCGCGGCCGTCGCCGGATCGCCGGTGTTCGGCGTCCCCGACGGTTCGATCAGCAGCACGTGCACCTCTTCCTCGGCCACGGGCCGGTGCTCGACGCCTTTCGGGACGACGAACAGCTCGCCGGGTCCGAGCGTGACGTCGCCTCCGCGAAGCTGAATCGTCAGGCGTCCCTTCAGGACGAGAAAGAAGTCGTCGGTGTCGTCGTGCTTGTGCCAGATGAATTCGCCCTTGGCCTTCACGACCATGACGTCATGGCCATTGAACTGCGCGATCGTGCGCGGCTGCCAGTGCTCGCTGAAGGTGGCGAGCTTCGTCGCGAGGTCGACGGCGACGGCGGGTGTAGACTCGGTGTTGTGCATATCCATAGGTAATGCGAAATGGCTGGGCCGGCCACGCCACGCTCATGCCGTCGGCGAGCGAGTGCTGTGTCGAGCTGGCGTGCACGGCTGCGAACCGTATGGCATCCGCGGGATTTCCTGAAGGCGCCGTGTTCGCGTTCGCCGCGGAAGGGCCGCGGGAA
>DASURJ010000810.1:0-4702 GCA_036280115.1 Gemmatimonadaceae bacterium | reverse complement strand
CGTCAGCGTCGCGACGGTTGTCCCGTCGTTCACCTGGAAGGCGTAGATGAGCCGCGCGACGAGTGCGCCGGTGAACGCGGAGTCGATCGCGATGGCGGCGTCGAGCTCCGGCAGCGCGTCGATCGACCGCCCTTCGGAGGCGATCTGCGCATAACGAGTGAAATGCTGGTACGCCGCGATGCTCGGCGTCTCGAGCTCGGCGAGCGACGGCCCCGAGCCGGTCGATCCGATGGCGCCGAGGAGCTGGACGGCCGCCTGGTCGACGAGGGCGAGGATGTCGCGCTCGACGGCGACGTTGATGCGGCGAACCTGGCCGTCGGGGAGCGTTCGCACTTCGAGATCCAGCACGGCGTTCGCGCCGGATCGCGTGACGCCGCCGGTGACGAGCACCGTCGCGCCGACGCGGCGGCCGAGGTCGACGAGCTGCTCGGAGGAGAGCGACGTGCTACGGCCGGCGCGAAGTCGAACGGCGCGAATCTGTGCGGGCGGTACGACCTGGACGTCGGTGCTGCGCGAGAGCTTCGCGGCGAGCATCTGGGGGAGGCCGTCGGCGAGCCAGGCGAGGGTCGTGTCCGAGGTTGCCGGGGCGATGCCGGCGATGGCAACGACGGGCGAATTGGTGGAGTGTGCGGGGGGAGCCGGGGCGCGATTCGCTCCGGCGACGACGACGGCGGCGATGAGGACGACGCCGATGAGGCCGAGTGCCATCTGCGGGCCCGTGTAGTGGGCGCGCGGGGTCGGGTTGATGGTGGGCGCGTTCGATCGGTGGTGGTTCGCCGGGGGGTTGGCACTACCTTCGGTTTTCGGGGGGGGCCCCCCAACTCTGCCCTCCGCCGAAACTTCCGCCGCCACCGACACAACTCGCGACCGCCGCCTCGCGTCCACTCTCGCCGCAACCGCCTTCACCGCCGGGTCCGGCTCCAGCTCGTATTCGCGACGCAGCCGGACGCACAGCCGCTCGTACGCCGCCAGCACTCGCCCGTCGTCACCGGACCCGGCCAACGCCTCGAGATAGCTGACCGCCGCCTCCGCCGACAACGGCGCGGTATCGAGCCACCGCTCGGCGAGCTCCTCACACGCGGCCCACTCGCGAGCCGCCGCGAGCGCCCTGCACCGGAGCGCTGCCGCGCGAACGAAAGCGCGCTCCAGTCCGGCGCGCTGGCCGGCCACCCACTGCTCGAACGTGGACGACCCCTCCAGGTGGACGCCGTCCAGAAACGGCCCCGTGTACCCGTCGACGAGCCGGCCGCACGCCGCCGTCGTGCCCTCATCGACCGAATCTCCGAGGGCGCCCGCGGCCGCCGCGAGCTCGACCGCGTCCACCACCAACGGCGCACTCGGCGACAGCGTTACGGTCGACCGCGTCGCGACGAGTGCCTTCCGTCCGAGCACGCGGCGGAGGTGCGACACCGCATCGCTCAGCGAATGACGCGCCCGCGTCTCGTCCTGGTCGCCCCAGAACATCTCGATGAGCGTGTCGCGCGAGACCCCGTGACGCGCGAGCGCCAGCACCGCGAGCAGCGCGACCTTCCGGCGCCGCGCATTCAGGCCCGGAAGCCCTTCGTCGACCTGGCCGTCGGACCGCTCGAGCGCGAGCCGACCGAGAGTCACGAGGCGGAAGTGACCACCCCGCATGGTGTTGAAACCGTTGAAGCGCGGGCGAAGTGCCGCGCTACCTTCGTCGCCCATCGGAACCTGCCTCGACTCACCTAACGATGTTCGGCACGCGGATCCGCCGCAGGGACCGCGAAGCCGCGGAGAAGTCCATGACGTACCAGGCTCGCCACCCGTTCGGATCGCGCCCCTCAGGATGGACGCGCGCAATCGCCGCGATTCTCACCCTGGGCGTCGCCCTCGCCTGCTCGAATTCGGATTCCCCGGCTCAGCCCGGCGATCCCGACGACGACAACGGCGGCGGCGGCGCCCCCGGCAATCCCTCTGCCGCTGCCGGAATGATCGCCTACGTCCGGGGCGGCGAGATCAGACTCATCAAGCCCGACGGCACCGGCGACCGGCTCCTCTGGCGTGCGCCACAACCCGAGCCCGGCTTCACCGTGAGCGGAATGGCGTGGCGACCGGACGGCGCCGAGCTCGCCTTTGCCAGCAACCATGAAATGGCGACGTCGTGGTTCGAGCGCGACGTCTACACTGTCGGCGCCGACGGCTCGGGGCTCCGCCGCCTCACGAACGCCCCTGCGCACGACAAGCTTGCCGGCATGGCGAAGGGCACGGTTACCGTGCGCGTACAGAACGTGAACGCGAGCCCCGGCCCGTACTTCATCTACGTCGCTGGGGCAGCCGAGCCGCAGCAGATCACCGTCGGCCCCGGAACGACGCGCACCCTCACGTTCACCAACGTTGCGGACCTCGGTCCCGGCGTCGAACAGGTCGTCGTCGCCATCAACGGGATCTCTCGCTGGTTCGGCGGCGCGGTTGCCGACGTCCAATCGGGCCGAACCGCCGACGCCGGTCTGGTGACGATCACCGCCTTCAGCAAGATCGATCACTACGGAGCGGACGCACCGTTCTGGCGCGCCGATGGTTCGCGCGTAGGCTATTTCAGCCTGCCGGCGTGTTTCCTCATGGAGGTGTCGGCGTCTCCGCCTGCAGGTCCATCGCAGCGGCAACTGCTCGACCAGAAGGTGTTCGGGCCGACCTGCGCGGCCGACTGGGGCCCGACGCCCGCCACCGCCGACCAGCTCATCTACCTCGACGAACGCAACTACGTCGACAAGGGACAGGTCGATCTGTACCGTGTGAGCGAAAGTGCCAGCACACGCGGCCAACCCATCCTCACGATCGGCAACTATGTCCGGCTCGTGGACCTTCGCTGGCTGCCTAACGGGTCCGGGTTTCTGTATGCGCGCCAGAACGCGCTCACCGATGAGGCGATCAACATCCACGCGTACGATTTCGCGTCGCGCACCACGCGCCAGGTCACGCAGTTCACCGGGCAGTTCGTCCGCCGGTTCGCGATCTCGCCGGACGGCCGGTTCGTCGTATTCGAGCGCGTGACGGAGCTCAATGGGCCGTCGGATCTCTGGGTCATGGGGATCGATGGCTCGAACCCGAGATTGCTCGTCACGCAGGCGGAGATCCCCGCCTGGAATCCGCGCGCGCAGTAAGGGGGCGACGATGTTGCGCCGTTCCCTCGCGAGTCGGGTGCTCGTCACGATCGCCTTCCTGACGACAGGCACCGCCGGAGCGCAAAACGCCCCGTTCCCACCACCCACCGGTCTCCTGGCCGCGCAAACATCGCCGACAGAGATCACGCTGACCTGGCGGCAGATTCCCGGGGCGGTCGCGTACGACCTCTACGCCATATCCGGCAGTGAGACGCGTCGAGCCGGGAGAATCCTGCGGTCGGGAAACCGGGCCGTGCGGCGGATCGACGAGTATGACGTGCCGCACGTGTTCGCGATCGAAGCCGTGTCGGAGAACGGCACCATCTCCGAGCGCGTGCGCTTCGACACCGTCGTCCCCGTGCGGGCGACGCCAGGCCCGCGGGCCGCGCCGGCGTCGGTGACGGCCGAGGCGGAGAGGAACGGGATCATCGTGGTGCGGTGGACGCCGGTGCCGGGCGCCACGGCCTACATGATAGGGCGCGGTGTCGCGCCGTACGGCGTGCGCATGATCTGCTCGCTCTGCCCGCCGACGCCCATCTACAGGGACAGCGCGACGACCGCCAGCGCCGCGCACGTGTACACCGTCGTCGCGCTCTCGCCGAGCGGGCCCTCGCGCGCCACGCGATCGGGCTCCGTGGTGCCGCGTGGCGCGCTCGTCGCATTGGCCCCGGCCCGGCCGCCTAACGCCGCGGCGGCCGCGCCAACGGGCACCATCCGCGCCACGCCGCGACCGGGCTCCTGCCTCGCGCTCGGCGCCGAGGGCAACTTCATCGTCAGGATCGCGGATGGCACCGTTCGCACCTTCCAGCGCGTGCGCTTCGCGGGCCGAGGTCCCCAGTTCCCGAAGGACCCGACGCTCGAGCCCGTCCCCGGCATCTCCGATGCGGTCGCGGTAGGCACGTCGGGGAAGCACTGGCTCGTCGTCAGGTCCGACGGGACCGTCCTGTCGTGGGGAGCGAGTAACATGGCCGGGCAGCTCGGTGGCGAGCGTACGCCGGAGCGGCGGTTCGAGACTCCGGCGGGGCCTTCGGTGGACCGCCCGGCGCCGGTCCGGGACATAACGAGTGCCGTGGCCGTGGCCGCGGGGGAAGATCTCTCGATCGCGTTGCTCGAGGATGGCACCATCCGCACCTGGGGCACAGCGTCTCACGGTGCGGCGGGCGACAATTCTCCCGCGAAAACGAACCGCCGCGCGCCGACGCGCGTCGCGGGCATCGACAACGCCGTCGCCGTTGCGGCAACCGGAAACGCGAGCTTCGCGCTCCTCGCCGACGGAACCATTCGGTCGTGGGGATGGAACCGGATGTCGTTCGGCACGTTCGGCGTGCTCGGCACCGGTACGAACATCGAGGAGACGAACGTGCCGCTTCCGGTGGCCGGCATCTCGACTGCCACCGGCGTGGCCGCCAGCGGCGGAGGGTATGTGGCGGCGGTGCTGGCCGACGGAACGGTGCGGGCGTGGGGCTTCGGGTACGGCGACCGCCCGGCGCGCGGCACGCCTGCCTCGAACACGCCGCTTCCCATGGACGGCATTCGCGACGCGGTCGCGATCTCGCCGTTCCTCGCGCTCCTCCGCG
>DASURJ010000809.1:0-2426 GCA_036280115.1 Gemmatimonadaceae bacterium | reverse complement strand
ACTCCGAGGGCGCGGAGCCGCGGAGCAACCGCCGCATGTACAGTGGCCGCCTCAACGTCGGGTTCGCGCCGAGCGAGCGGTTCCGCGTGGCGACCAACATCGGCTACATCACCGGTCCGACGAATCTCCCGTGCGACGCCGGATGCGGCGGGTACACGTGGACCACGCTGTCGGCGACGCCCAGCAACTACAACCTGGCGAACCGCCACGGATTCCACAGCAGCATCCCGTACGTGTACGACCAGACGGTCGTGCTGTGGCAGGACCTCGCCCGCACGACGGCGAGCGTGCAGTTCGAGCACACCCCGGCCACCTGGTTCAACCACAAGCTGGTGCTCGGCGGCGACGTGACCCGTGAGGGCGACAACGAGTGGGATCCCCGCATCGACTCCCTGCAGTCGCAGGGGTTCCGCTCCATCGTGGAACGCACGGTGACCAATCGCTCGCTCGATTACATCGCGAACGGCGTCTGGAACGCACGGTCCGACCTGCGACTCTCGACCTCGCTGGGCGCGCAGTATTTCACGGAGAGCATTCACTCAGTGGCGGCGAGCGGATCGATCTTCCCCACGCCCGGCCTCAAGTCGGTGAGCTCGACGGTCAACCGCAACCCACCCACCGAAGGCTTCGCCGACGACAAGGTGCTGGGCGTCTACGCGCAGGAGCAGATCGCCTGGCGCGACCGGCTCTACTTCACGGCGGCGCTCCGCTCCGACGACCACAGCGCGTTCGGCTCGGGATTCAACCGCATCACGTACCCGAAGTTCTCGCTCAGCTACGTGATCAGCGACGAGCCCTGGTTCAAGGTCCCCTTCCTGGGGCAGCACATCGACCAGTTCCGCCTGCGCGCCGCGTACGGCGAGTCGGGCAAGGCGCCGAACACCTACTCGTCCATCAAGACGTACTCGCCGACGGCGGGCCCGGGCGACGCTCCGGCGGTCACGCCGAACACCACCGGAAACCCGAACCTGGGGCCGGAAGAGGGCAAGGAGGTCGAGCTCGGCTTCGACCTGAGCGCGCTCGACGATCGTTTCGGCGTGGAGTTCACCTACTACAACAAGAAGACCGAGAACGCGATTCTCGACCGCGTCGTCGCACCGTCGTCGGGGCAGTCGGGTACGCAGCCGGTCAACATCGGCGGTCTGTTCAACCGCGGCATCGAGGCAATGGTGCGCGTCGCGCCGTGGCGGAGTGACCGCGTGGATGTCGATCTCAGCGCGAGCGTCTCCACGAACAAGAACGAGGTCACCAGCATCGGCATTCCCGGCCAGTACTACGTGTCGGCCGGCGGCTTCACGCGGCACCAGATCGGATATCCGGTGTTCGGCTGGTTCGAGCAGCGCGTCCTCTCGACGGATTACGATCCGGCAACGGGACTGGTGAGCAACGTCATGTGCGCCGATACGCTGCCCGGGGGACGGGAAGGCGGAGCTCCCCGTCTCTGCGCCGGCACGGACGGCCGGTATGGCACCGCCGACGATGCACCGGACGTCTACCTCGGCCGCTCCGTCCCGCCGCTCGAGATGGCATTCAGCGGCACGCTCACCCTGTTCAAGCGCTTCCACGTCTCCTCGATGGTGGACGTGAAGAACGGCCACAAGAAGATGGACGGCAACACGCGCGTGCGGTGCGGCATCTTCGGCCGCTGCAAGGAGAACTTCGCGACCGACGCGGCCGCCGGCTTCGGCGACGAAGTCGATCCCTGGCGCGTGGCGCAGGCGACGTCCAACAGCAACCTCGTGGACTTCCTCATCACGAAGTCCAACTATGCGCGGTGGCGTGAGCTCACGGTGTCGTACGACGTGCCCGATCGCTTCGTGAGAACGGTGCGCGCATCGCGGGCCCGGCTCTCCGTCTCCGGGCGCAACCTGGCACTGTGGACGAGCCATCAGGGCTTCGAGTCCGAGGCGATGTTCCTCGGCGGATCCCGCGGCGGCAACTCGGCGTGGGAGCAGACCACGCTTCCGCAGCTCACCTCCTGGATGGTCACCCTGAACCTCGGGTTCTGAGACGCATATGAGAGAGACGATGCACTGGATCAAGCGCGCGCTGGCCATGGCCGGCACGCTCGCCCTCGTCGCGGTCGCCGCATGCGATCCTGACCGGGTGCTCGAGGTCGAGCCGGCAAACCTCATCCCGGCGGTGGACCTGGAGCAGCCGCAGAACGCGGCGCTGCTCGTCACCGGCGCGGCCGCCGACTTCGACTGCGCATTCAACTCGTACGTGGTAGTCGGCGCGCTCATCGGCGAAGAGCTCGAGGATGCGCTCCAGACCGCGGATCGCTGGCCATACGACCAGCGCAACGTGACGGCCAACCTCGGACGCTACGCGGGCAACAGCTGCACGGCGCTCGGCATCTATACGCCGCTCCAGGCGGCACGCGCGTCGGCCAACAACGTACGCCGGCTGCTCGAGAGCTGGACCGA
>DASURJ010000808.1:0-2200 GCA_036280115.1 Gemmatimonadaceae bacterium | reverse complement strand
AGCGAATAGTGGTGCGCCCGAACCGGGGGCGCGGGCATCGCGAGCGTGGCTTTCGCCGGGACCCCCTTCCGGCGCCGGCACCGGACGTCGTTGCGAGCGCGTTCCGTGACGCCCCGGCCCGTGACGCCATCACCGCCGCCCGCATCGCGCGCTGGCGCCAGGACTCGACCCTGACGAGCTACGATGCCACGGTGAAGCAGCGGATGTCCGCCGGGCTGAACGTGAAAGCCATCGGCCGAGACCGACTGCTGCTCAGAACCGAGGTCGCCGCACGGGTGCGCTGGTCGCGGCCGAACCGGGTGTCCATTGACGTGCAGGGCGCGCGCACCGCCGTCCCGGCGTCGTTCCCCGGTGCGAAAGCGCTGACCGGGTTCGCGCAGCTCGTCCCGATCCCGTATTTCGCCGGGAGCGAGCGCCTCATGTGGTGGATGAATCTGGACGGCGACGAAGACAACGACGGGGACGACGAAAATCCGTTCGCGTACGTGCATCCGCTCGACGAGGGCGCGGAGCACGTCTATCAGTATCGGTCCGGTGAATCCGCGACGATCCGTCTCCCGGGGGGACGCGACATCGTACTGCGCGAGGTGATCGTGACCGCACGTGAGCCGGCGCCGGACCTCATCAACGGCTCGTTATGGTTCGACGAGGGCGACGGGCAGCTCGTCCGGGCCGCGTTCCGACCAGCCTCGCCGCTCGACATGCTGCAGTTCATCGGCGAGGACTCGTTCGACGACGTGCCGGCACCCATCCGCGCGTCGCTGCTGACGCCGTTCACGTTCGAGGTCGAGTCGTTCACAATCGATTACGGGCTCTACGGCGAGCGGTGGTGGCTGCCGCGGTCGCAGACCGCGCGCGGGCACATGCGGATCGGCTTCATGCGCTCGACCGCGACGATCGACCAGCTCTTCCGC
This sequence comes from Gemmatimonadaceae bacterium, assembly GCA_036280115.1. Taxonomy (GTDB): domain Bacteria; phylum Gemmatimonadota; class Gemmatimonadetes; order Gemmatimonadales; family Gemmatimonadaceae; genus JAJKIV01. The sequence goes on along the minus strand of DASURJ010000808.1, from coordinate 1,286 downwards.
TACACCGAGGTGAACGGGCGGGACACCCTGGCGTCCATGCCGGCCATGCGGCGGCGCTTCGAGCGCGAGCTCGGGGACGACGTCGGGCAGATCGTCGGGAGCGTCGTGGACGGCGTTGTCCCGGGCGACCAGTTCCGGCGCGAGCGCCGTCGACGCGGTTTCGAGTGTGAGCCCGGCGACACGACGACCGGCCGCCAGCGTCGTGGCTCGCTCCGCATTGCGATCCGCATCCCGTGCGACAGCGCGGCGCTCGTCAATTCACCGGAGTTGCCGCCATCCATCTTCGATGAAGGCGAGGAGGAGTTTGGCCTCGCCGACGCGCGTGCGCTCGCGGAGGAGTTGGATGCCGCCCTGCCCCCGCTCGGTGCCTCGTCGCAGACTGCTCGGACCACGGTCTCGTACGGATGGCGGAATGGCCTCTTGCGGTACAACCGTGTCGAAGGCCTGTCCGCCGCGCTGCTCGCCGAGCGACCACTGGGACGTGGCTGGACCGGCACCGGGCTTGTCCGGCTCGGCTCGGGCGACCTCGAGCCTAACGTGACGCTCGGCGCCACACGCGGCACCGATCGCCGCCGGTTCACGATGGCGGCCTACCACCGCCTCGAGAGCGCGAACGATTGGGGGGACCCGTTCGGCCTTGGCGGCTCGCTGTCGGCGCTGCTGTTCGGACGAGATGAAGGCTACTACTATCGGAGCTCGGGCGCGGAGCTCACGGGGACCCGGGCACCGAGCCCCGGCACGAGCGTCACCTGGCGGCTCTTCGCCGAGCGACAGCACAACGCGCCGGTCGAGACGCACCTGTCGCTGCCGAACGCGTTTCGCGGTGCGAGGTTCGAGCCGAATGTCACCGCGATCCCGGCGACCGCCGGCGGCGTCGCGGCGCGGCTCCGCGGTACGCACGGACTGGATCCGCGCGGTTTCCGCCTTTCGGCCGACGTGCGCGCCGAAGCGGCAGCGGGCACGTTCGACTACACGCGGATCGCGGGCGACTTCACCGCGACGCAGGGACTGGTCCGGGACGCCGCCGTGTCGCTGACGTTAGGCGCCGGCACGAGCGGTGGCACGGTCTCGCCGCAACGACTGTGGCATCTCGGCGGAACGCATACGGTTCGGGGCTTCGGACCCGGAACGCTCTCCGGAGACTCGTACTGGCTCGCTCGAGCCGAGCTCGGGCTCGGCGGCAGGGTATTCAAGCCGGTACTCTTCTATGACGCCGGCTGGGCAGGTGCGCGGGACGGCTGGAGTAAATCGCGCGGCAACATTCGCGGTGCCGGGGGCGGCGTTTC
>DASURJ010000807.1:0-3739 GCA_036280115.1 Gemmatimonadaceae bacterium | reverse complement strand
GCAGCCACCCTCTACGGAACGGAAGCCGCGCGCGGCGTGATCAACATCATCACCAAGAAAGGCCGGGCTGGGGGTACGACCTACGGTTTCCAGGTCCAGGGCGGCAGTAACTGGTTCCAGGACTACGAGAACCGTATTCCCACGAACTACTGCGTCCTGTTGTCGCCCACGGAATGCGTCAACTCGAACGCCGAGGCGGGTCCGCTTCTCGCCCTGAACGTGGCAACACAGGAGAAGGACCGCGGTACCCCGCTCTTCCGAACCGGAGACATCCGGAACTACGCCGCGAACGTCAGCGGCGGCACGCCGACGTTCCGGTTCTTTGCGGCCGGCGAAGTGGGTGACACCGAAGGCGCCGAGCGCTTCAACGAGCGACGACAGACCAGCGTCCGCACGAACCTCAACATCACGCCGAACTCGAAGATCGACATCGCCACCAGCATGGGCTACATCAACAGCAACACACGCCTGTCGTGTGAGGGTGGCTGCGGCGGCATCATGTGGGAGTCGATGTACTCCAACCCCGTGAACCTCCCGCAATTCTGCGAGGCCGGCGACGAGGAGTGCACGTGGGTACGCGGCTTCCAGAGCACTCCGCACGAGGTGTACGACCCGTACCACCTTGCTCAGGGTCTCAACCGGCTGACCGCGAGCGCGACGATTTCGTACAACCCGTTCTCGTGGATGTCGCATCGGCTCGCGATCGGAACCGACCTCAACTTCGAGGACAACACCGATCAGCTGGCCTACGTCACGAACGACACCATCGCGTACTTCTGGGGCTCGAACTCGTCGGGATGGCGCTTCGTCAATCGGCATCAGGCGACGTTCAACACGTATGACTACAACGCCAGCCTCAACTTCACGCCCAGGGGGCTGTCGTCGAAGACGTCGTTTGGCGTGCAGTACTATCAGCGCCGGAACGAGTTCATTCAGGGTGAAGGCGACTTCTTCCCGGCACCCGGGCTCAGGACGATCGCGTCCGCCGGCCAGAAGGTCGGCCTCTCGGATGGCTGGTCCGCGAACAACACGCTCGGGTTCTACCTGCAGGAACAGATCGGGTGGCGCGATCGGCTGTACTTCACCGCCGCCGCGCGCGTGGACAACAACAGCTCCTTCGGTTCCGAAGTGAAGTGGGTCGGCTACCCGAAGGCGAGCCTGTCGTACGTCGCCAGTGAGGAGCCGTCGATTCGATCGATGCTTCCGGACGCCGTTACGAGCCTGCGGCTCCGCGCGGCCTTCGGCGCGTCGGGGCAGCAGCCGGCCATCAACACCGCACTCCGGACGCTTCAGCCGGTGCCGGGACCGGGTGGGCAGGGTGTCCTCACGCCAAGCTCGCTCGGAAACGAGAATCTCAAGCCCGAGCGCGTGGAAGGGTTGGAGCTCGGCTTCGAGACCGGGCTGTTCGACGATCGCTTCGGCGTCGACTTCACGTATTACCGCGACCGCTCGAAGGACGCGATCCTTTCTCGCGGCGTGGCGCCGAGCACGGGCTTCGGCACGAGCAGCCAGTTCTTCAACGCCGGCCAGATCACGAAGCAGGGCATCGAGCTCGGCCTCAAGGGCCAGATCATCAATCGCCCCAACTACGGCTGGGACGTGAACTTCACGCTCGGCACGCACTCGTCGAAGATCGATCGGCTCAATGGCACCGATACCACCATCGACCTCGGCTCCGCCGCCCACCGCGTCGGGTACGCCCCGTTCGACTGGTTCTCGTACAAGGTCCTGAGCGCGGATTGGGACCCCACCACACGGCGCGCGATCAACGCGATGTGTGACGACGGGCGTGGTCAGCCCATGCCGTGCCTCAATGCCAACGGCGGTGTCCAGGCCCCGAAAGTGTACCTCGGCCACTCGATCCCCACGGCCGAAGGGTCGCTCACGACGACGATCCGCTTCCTGCGAAACTTCAGCGTCTATGGCATGTTCGATTACGCGCTGAACTACAAGCGGCTCGACAACAACCTCCGTATCCGCTGCCAGATCTTCTACACCTGCCGCGAGTATCTCGAACCCGAGAACACCGATCCGCGGCAGCTCGCGCAGATGCAGACGAGCGGGACGCTCCGCGACTTCGTGATCAACAACTCACGGTACGTGAAGTTCCGCGAGGTATCGCTCTCGTACGATGCGCCGCAGAGCATCGCGGCGAGGGCGCGGGCGCAGTCGGCCGGGCTCACGATATCCGCCCGTAACCTCCACACGTGGACGCCGTACACAGGGCTCGATCCGGAAAGCCAGTTCGTGTCGGGATCGCCGCTCAATCTCGACCAGGCGCATCTGCCGCAGCTCACGTCGATCGTGCTGACGCTCCGCCTGAACTACTGACCCATGTCGACCCTGCCTAACAACAGACGGAGTTCACTCATGACTTCCATACGGAGAAGTATGGTGGTGGCCGCCGCGGGGCGACGCCCTGCGGTCCGCCGGACTGCCCTCTCGATTGCGGTTGTGATTGGCGCGGCGATGGCCGTCGCCGCGTGCAGCACGGACGATCTGCTCGAGGTCGAAACACCGGCCAACGTCCCGGTGGGAATGATCGATGACCCGGCGAACGCCGGGCTGATGGTGAACAGCGCCGTCGCCGACTTCGAGTGCGCGCTCGGCGCCACGATCGCCGTCGAGGGGATCATCAGCGACGAGCTCGCGGATGCGCAGCTGGGTGCCGCCGCGTGGCCTTATGACCGGCGCGATGCGAATACGCAGACCAACGGGTCCTACGGTACGGCATCGTGCACAAGCAACCAGACGCCGGGGATCTACAACCCGTTATCCACGGCCCGCTGGTCCACGGATCACGCGATCACGAACCTGACAACGTGGACAGATGCCGAGGTCCCGAATCGTCAGGCACTGCTCGCGCGCGCCGCGACGTACGCCGGGTTCAGCTACGCCCTCATGGGCATGTCGTTCTGCTCGGCAGCGTTCGATCTGGGGCCGGAGGTGCAGCAGCAGGGCATTCTCCAGCTCGCCGAGGAGCGTTTCACGCAGGCGATCGCGGCGGCCCAGGCGGCTGGTTCGGGATCGGCCAACATGCTCAACGCGTCGTACGTGGGGCGTGCACGCGTACGACTCTTCCTCGGGAACGATGCCGGCGCGATCGCGGATGCCCAGCTGGTGCCGTCGGGCTTCGTGCTCAACGCCGCGAACGACGCGACAGACAACCGGCTCATGAACCGCATCTTCCAGATCACGCAGCAGGGCGGGTTCTACACGGTCGAGGCGCTCTCGCGCAATCTGACCACGGAGAAAGGTGAGGTCGATCCACGGTCGGCGACACGCGAGACCGAGACGCGACCGGCGGATGCGCGCTCGACGATCTGGGTGGCAGAGAAGTATCCGGCGCAGGGCTCGCCGACGCCCATCGCGACCTACGAGGAGGCGCAGCTCATTCTCGCGGAAGCGCAGGGTGGCGCTCAGGCCGTGGCGATCATCAACGCGATGCGAGCGGACGTGGGGCTGCAGCCGTACACGGGCCCGACCGACGCCGCGTCCATTCAGAACCTGATCATCGATGAGCGGCGGCGCGTGCTGTTCCTCGAAGGGTTCAGGAACTACGACATGCAGCGGTTCGACCTTCCGTTCAACCCGCCCGTGGGGGCGCCGTTCCCGCAGAAGGGTGGCACGTACGGCAACACGCGATGCCTGCCGTTGCCGGACGTCGAGCGGTTCAACAACCCTAACATCAGCTGACGGCTCGATGCGCTCGAATGCTTCGTTAGGGGTCAGAGTCCTA
>DASURJ010000806.1:0-25004 GCA_036280115.1 Gemmatimonadaceae bacterium | reverse complement strand
GCGTCATCGCGCCGCCGCGCGATGACGCGCCTCCCGCCACGTCCGAGGCCTACGAGCGACTGTTCTCCAACGCGTCGCAGGCGCTCGAGATCATCGCGTTCTTCAAGACTCGCTTTCCCGAGCACATCATGCGTACTGTTCGGTCGCTCGCCTTCCGCGCGGCGCCCGACGCTCGAGAGATCGAGCTGTTGCGAGCGATGGCCATCGAGGTCGTCCGGGCAATGGAGCGCGAGCGAAAGCAACAAGGAACGCTGCCGGAAGGCACTGACGTCGCTTCAGAGCGCAATACCTAACGACCGGATCGGTTCCCGATTCCTGGTTCCCTGTTCCCGGTTCCCATCGTCCCTTCCGATCCCCTTTCCCAAATGCGTCTCTCCCGCTTCTTTGGCGGTGGCAAGAAAAACGAGCCTGACGAGCCTGACGGCCCCGACGAAACCGCCGCGGCCGACGAACCGACGTCGGACTCCGAGGAAGCCGACGGCATTCCCGAAGGCGATCGCGATGGCGACCCCGACGTCGAGTGGAAAGACCGCGCCCTCGATGTCGTTCCCGGCGGTGCGTCGACAGGCAGCAAACGCTTCGCGGCCCTGTACGGCGACGGGGCCACCGGCGGCCCCACGCATTACATCCGCGCATCGGGGTGCCACGTTACGACGGTTGGCGAGCGTACGCTGATCGACTGCACCATGGCGCTCGGCAGCGTGACGCTCGGGTACGGGGACGAGGCCATCGCGCGCGCCGTCGTTCAAGCGGCGGCCGCCGGCCACGTGACTGGACTATCGCACATGTCGGAGATCATCGTCGCCGAGCGGCTGTGCGACATCGTTCCGTGCGCGGAGCAGGTGCGCTTCCTCAAGTCCGGAGCGGAGGCGGTTTCCGCCGCCGTGCGGATCGCGCGCACGTACACCGGACGCAACCACGTCGTTGGCAGTGGTTACTTCGGCTGGCACGACTGGGCCAGTGACGACGCGGGGGTACCTGCGTCGGTCAAGGCGCACTTCACTCGCGCGGCATTCGACGATGTCGCTGCGCTGGAGGCCGCGTGCAGTCGCGCCGGCAACGATCTCGCCGCGATCGTCATCGAGCCCGTGGTCGAGCGTCTTCCCTCGCGCGAGTGGCTCGACGCCGCACGTCGTCTCTGCGATGCGCAAGGCGCGGTGCTCGTGTTCGACGAGATCAAGACGGGGTTTCGCCTTCGCCCCGGCGGATACCAGGAGTACGCCGGCCTCGAGCCTGACCTCGCAACGCTCGGGAAGGCAATGGCCAACGGCTTCCCGATCTCCGCGGTCGTCGGGCGTGCCGAGGTGATGCAGGCGGCGACGCGAACGTGGATCTCATCGACGCTCGCCGGAGAAGCGACCGCGCTGGCCGCCGTTGCGGCGGTGCTCGACTGGCACGAGCGCGCCGAGGTCTGTGACACGCTCTGGAGCATCGGCGAAGAGATGATGGGCGCGGTGCGTCGCGCCGTCACCGCGAGCGGGCTTCCCGGCATCTCCGTCGAGGGGATCGCGCCAATGTGGTTCGTGAGGTTCGAGGACCGGGCGCTCGAGACTCGGTTTCTCGAGCTGGCTGTCGAAGAGGGCGTCCTGTTCAAGCGTGGCGCCTACAACTTCTCGTCACTCGCGCACGATGAGGAGACGATCATCGCCATCGAGGCAGCGGCGAGCTCGGCGCTCGTGCACGCCGCCGAAGAGCTGGAGGAACGTGGGGATGCGTTGGAGGACGGCGAGGCCTGATGCCGGAAGCGACAACGTCTCCCGCCGCGCCGCTGGGCGGTGACGCGCCGCTCGTCGACGTCCACGCGCATTTCTTCTACGAGGGGTGTGGGCGACCAGACTGGGACACCCTCAACGCCGGGCGCTTTCGCGGTGGTGAGCGAATCGGGATCACGGTTCACATCGCATCCATCCTCGGCTCGTGGGGGCGTTGGTCGCCGACCTACTTCGCGTCACCCGCCGACACGACGCGCGGCAACAATGCCATGCGGGCCATCGCGGAGCAGCACGCCGACCGAGTGCGCTGGTATGTCGCCGTCAACCCGAATGACACGGAGCACGCGCTTGCCGAAATCGAGCGGTGTGTCGCTGCGGGGGCGATTGGCGTGAAGCTCGCGGCGGCCCGTCGTGCGGACGACCCGCTCCTCGACCCCATCGCCGAGCGCGCCGAGGCGGGCGGGTTACCGATCCTGCACCACATCTGGCAGCATCGGCGCCGCCACTGGCCGTCGCAGGACGCCAGTGACGGCGCCGACCTCGTCAGGCTCGCCGAGCGACACCCACGCGTCGCGTTCATCCTCGCACATATCGGCGGGGGAGGGGACTACCGCCACACGTTCGCGGCCGTGCGCGACGTACCGAACGTGTATCTGGACCTCTCCGGCAGCGGCGTGGACCGCGGCATGCTCGATGCCGCGTACGCGACGGTCGGTGCACGCCGCCTCGTCTGGGGCGCCGATATCACCCTGTGCACCGGGCTGGCGAAGCTCTGGGCGCTCGAGGTGATCGGCCTAACGAGGGACGAGCTCGCCGACGTGCGCTGGAGGAATGCGGCGAGGATATTCCCCGGACTTCGCGAAACGACAATCGGGGGCCGAGAATCGGAGGTCGAAGGATCGCACGGTGCCGCGGGTCGTCTCGATTCCCCTCGCCCGCCTGCGGCGGGAACCCGCCCGATTCCCGATTCCCGATACCGATGATCGACACCCACACCTTCATAGGCGCGTATCCCTTCCGACATCTCCCGCACCCGGAGCCGGCGGTCCTCGTCACCGTCGTCGAGCGAGAAGGGCTCGACGCGGCGTGGGTCGGACATCTCCCGTCAGCGTTCTATCGCGACCCCGAGCCCGGCAACGAGGAGCTGTTTGCCGCCCTCGCCCCGCATGGTGATCGGCTTCGCCCGGTACCGTGCGTTCGCCCCGATTGGCCGAAGTGGGAACGCGCGTTGGGCGACCTCGTGGACCGCGGCGTGCCGGCGGTGCGCGCCTATCCGCCACAGTGGGGGCTTTCGCCTGACGACGCGTCCATGCGCGCGCTGTGCGGGGCTTGCGGCGAAGCCGGCATCACACTGGTGCTGACCGCGCGGTTCGAGGATCTCCGGCAGCGTCACTGGATGGATACGGCGGGCGACCTGAGCGCCGCGGCAATCCGGGCTGTCGCGCGCGGGAACACACACTCGCGCATCGTCGTGCTCGCGGCGGGGCGCGGCCTGATCGAGGAGGTGCACTGGGGCCTCACGCCGGCCGAGCGCGGGCTCGTGTTCTGGGACATCTCGTGGCTCTGGGGGCCGCCCGAGGACGAGCTCGCTCTCCTCTTCCGGTCGATCGGGGCCGAGCGATTCGTGTATGGATCGGGGTGGCCGCTCCGGCTGGCACAGACTCCTCGCGCGAACCTCGCGCTGCTACCCGACGACCTGCGCGGATCGCGGCTCGCGGACCCCGCGTCGTGGTCACCATTGCCCGCCTCGACCACACGTGCGACATGAGTGCGCGAGCACGTAGCGCACTCGCCGCAAAAAGCTTTGTGTGCCAGCGCTTGCGCCAGCATCCGGGGGTCGTCATACTTCCGCTCTTGAACCGGCCTTGTGAAGAAATTCACAAAGTCGAGTGGGACGCTCGGATTTCCACCCTCGCTCCTCCCCGATGACCAGTCGGCGAAAGTGGGCTCTCGTTCCGGGGTTCGCGGCACTCGCAGCTGCCGTTGCCGTGCTATCCGCCTATAGCGGCGCCTCCTCCTCCGAAGGCTTCGCCCCGGAACAGCCGATCGCCTTTCCCCACCCAGTGCACGTGCAGACGTTGGGCATGAACTGTCTGTACTGTCACTACGCGGCCAACAAATCCCCCGATCCCGGCATGCCCGCCGTCGGCACCTGCCTCGGTTGCCACAACCAGGTGGCCGTCGGACCGAATCGGCCAGCCGTCGGCAATCAGCCGGCGCGCACGAGCGCCGAAATCAAGAAGCTCCTCGACAACTACGCCGACCCGAGTGGGCGCCCGAAGGCGGCCATTGAATGGGTCCGCATCCACAAGCTGCCCGAGTACGTGCGCTTCCCCCACGTGCGACATGTGAACGCCGGCGTCGCATGCCAGAGCTGTCACGGCCAGGTGCAGCAGATGGCCCGGGTAGCGCAGGCCGCATCACTCAACATGGGGTGGTGCGTCAACTGCCACGTGAACGGCTACCGTCCGGCAGACGCAGTGCGCGCGACCGGCGGCACGCCCTCACAGCAGGATCTCGCCGCGCCCCCCAGGAAGGCGCGCTACGATTGCAGCTCCTGCCACTACTGACGCCGCTCGTTCTGCCTAGACACTCAGCTTCTCTCCCATGACCCAACCCTCGGGGTCCGCGGGCGTCAAACGCCGCGACTTCCTCAAGGTCCTCGGCGCCGCCGGCGCCACGACGACCGCGATCGGCTGCAGTCAGGAACGAGTCGAGAAGCTCATTCCGTATCTCGTTTCTCCGGACCAGACCGTCCCGGGCGTCTCTACCTATTACGCCACCACCTGCCGCGAGTGCGCTGCGGGGTGCGGCGTCATCGCCGAGACGCGCGACGGGCGCGCCATCAAGCTGGAGGGCAATCCGGCCCACCCGATGAACCGTGGCGCGCTCTGCGCCCGCGGCCAATCCGCGTTGCAGGGGCTCTACAACCCCGATCGCTACCGGTCGCCGATGATCCGGCGGAACAACGCGCTCGTCGCCGTCTCGTGGGACGAGGCCTTGCGTACGTTTCGCGAGCGCATCGCGGCACTCGGTACCGGCACCGCCAACGCGGTGTTCATCAACCAGCACGAGACAGGAAGCTTCCCCGCGTTCCTCGATCAGTGGCTCGCCGGGTACGGCATGCCGGCACACATCGCGTACGACGGCGAAGCGCCGCACGCGGTCATCCAGGCCAACCGTCAGACATACGGCGTGGCCTGGCCGGGCCTCGACTTCAATGCGGCACGTCTGATCGTGTCCGTCGGCGCCGACTTCCTCGACACCTGGGGAGCGTCGGTCCCGCAGCAGCTCGCATTCGCCGACGCGCGGGCGAAGCTCGCGAACGGGCCGCGGTTCGTGTACATCGGGCCGCGCCGCTCGCTCACGGGACTCAACGCCGACGAATGGATCGCGTGCAAGCCGGGCTCCGAGCTGGCGATCGTGAATGCCCTGGCGGGCCGGGGCGGCTCCATCGCCGACGCCGCAACCGCCAGCGGCGTCGATCAGGCCGTGTTGCAGCGGCTGGCCAGCGAGCTCGCGGCCACGAAGCCGAGTCTCGTTCTGGCCGGCACCAGCGGTGTGGACGCGCTCGATGTCGCGCTCGCGGTGAATGCGCTGAACCAGTCCGCCGGCAACGTGGGGGTCACCATCAAGCCGGCGGAACCCGTTCCTGCGTTCGATCGCGTTGGCACGCCGAACGAGCTGCGCGACGCCGTCCAGCGCATGGCGAGCGGCGCGGTTCCACTCGCGATGTTCCGCGGCGTCAATCCCGTCTACACGCTTCCCAGGGCGTTGCGGGTTCCTGAAGCGCTGGCGCGCGTTCCGTTCAAGGTCAGCTTCTCGAGCTACCCGGACGAGACGTCGACACTCTGCGATCTTGTCCTGCCGGATGACCACGCGCTCGAGTCGTGGGGCGACGCCGAGGCGGCGCCGGGGATGCTCTCGCTGCAGCAGCCAGCTATGGAGCGCGTGTTCGACACGCGAGCGACCGCCGATGTCCTCATGCTGGTCACCAAGGGCGATCCGGCGACGGCGGGCCGGTACCCCATGGCCGATTACCGGGCGTGGCTCACTGGCCGCTTCCCCGGCGGCGCTTCGGCGTTAGGCACGGCGCTCGCGCGCGGTATCACGCCGGGCACGCCGCTCCAGCGTCCCGCGCCGGCCCGTCCGGCGCCGACACCGCCCACCGCGGCGCCGCTCGAGGGGCAGTCCGGCGACTTCTACCTGGTCGTCTACCCCTCGCCGGTGCTGGGCGGCGACGGCCGCGGCGCCAACAAGCCGTGGCTGCAGGAGCTCGCCGACCCCGTCAGCAAGATCGCGTGGCAGTCGTGGATCGAGATCCACCCGACCGCCGCGCAACGTCTCGGCGTACGGAACGGCGACCATCTGCAGGTCCAGACGCCGGCCGGCACCGTCACCGCGCCTGCCTTCATCTACCTTGGCGTTAGGCCCGACACGGTCGCCATCGCGACCGGCCGCGGCCATACGGCATACGGCCGGTACGCGCAGAACATCGGCGTCAACGCGCTCGATGCGTTGCCGGTGGCACACGACGCCGGCGGGAGTCTCGCGCTCACATCGGTCAAGGCCCAGGTGACGAAAGCGGCCGAGCACTCGCCGCTCGTCACCACCGAAGGGTCGGCCCGGCAGCATGGGCGTGGCATCGGGCAGGCCATGTTGGCGTCCGAGGTCGACGCTGTGCCCGGTGAGGAGGCGCATCACTTCGCGGGCGATAAGGACCACTCGTTCCTGCCCGGATTGCGGGCGCCCGTCGCGAACGACGCACAGGGCGTGCTCGGCAACCCGAACTCCAATGACAAGGGGATGTACGACCCCGAGCACTGGAGTGGGATGGCGAATCGTCGTTGGGCGATGACCATCGATCTCGCGCGCTGCACCGGCTGCTCCGCGTGCGTCACGGCGTGTTACGCTGAGAACAACATCCCGACCGTCGGTGCGCCCTGGCAGGGGCGGTCGCTGCGTCCGTTCCACAGCAGCGATAGTGGCTGGGACACGCGCCCCGGCGCGAACATCCTCAAGGGCCGCGAGATGACGTGGATTCGCATCGAGCGGTACTTCGAGGGCGGTGAAGACGGCTCCACGAACTTCGACACGCGCTTCGTGCCGATGCTCTGCCAGCACTGCGGCAACGCACCGTGCGAGCCGGTGTGTCCGGTGTACGCGACGTATCACTCGCCGGACGGCCTCAACGTCCAGGTCTACAACCGCTGCGTCGGCACGCGGTACTGCTCGAACGGCTGCCCGTACAAGGTTCGGTACTTCAACTGGCACGGGTACGGCGAGCCCGCTCGACGGCAGTACGCGTTCCCGGAGCCGCTCAACTGGCAGCTGAACCCCGACGTGACAGTCCGCGGAAAGGGCGTGATGGAGAAGTGCACGTTCTGCGTGCAGCGCATCCGCGAGGCCGAGCATCGGGCGACCGTCGAGGGGCGTCCGGTCGCGCCTGACGAGTTCACGGTGGCCTGCGCGCAGGCCTGTCCGTCGCGCGCGATCGTGTTCGGCGATGCCGCAGACCCGACCTGGTCGGTTGCCCGACTCGCCGAGGACCGGCGCGCCTATCACGTGTTCGAGGAGCTGAACACTTACACGGCGGTGGTCTACTTGAAGAAGGTCCTGCATCCCTCCGCGGCGAACGCGACCGCGACGGCCGCGCCGGCCGCGCCGCCTCCTTCACCCCAACCCGCGGGAGGGTCGCGCTGATGGCTACCATCGCTCGGCCCGGCGTTGGCGCCACCCCGAACGTCGCATCGGCGAACGTTCAGCTCCCCGGGGTCCGCGATTACGAGCAGGTCGACAACGAGATCGCGGGCAGTCTCCGGCCGACGGCCGGGTGGTTCGCGGCCCTCGGTCTGGCCATCGTCCTCTTTCTCTGGGGCGCCGGAGCGTGGATCTACCAGATCTATTGGGGGCTGGGGAACGCGGGCTACAACCCGCCGGTGATGTGGGGCGTCTACATCATCACCTTCGTCTTCTGGGTCGGTATCGGCCACGCCGGCACGCTGATCTCGGCCATCCTCTATCTTTTCCGCGCCGGTTTCCGCACGACGATCTATCGATGTGCCGAAGCGATGACGGTCTTCGCCGTCATGACGGCGGGGCTCTTCCCGATCATTCACATCGGGCGCCCGTGGAAGTTCTTCTGGCTGATTCCGTACCCGAACTGGCGGCTCATCTGGCCCAACTTCAAGAGCCCGCTCGTGTGGGACGTGTTCGCGATCCTCACGTACCTCACGGTCTCCAGCACGTTCCTGTACGTCGGACTCGTTCCCGACATCGCGGTACTCCGCGACCGCGAGACGAATCCGGTGAAGAAGCGGATCCTGGCGGTCCTGTCGTTAGGGTGGCGGAACTCGGAGCGAGAGTGGCGTCACTTCGCGCGCATGTACCTGTTCCTCGCCGCGTTCTCGACACCGCTGGTGCTGTCGGTGCACTCCGTCGTGTCGTTCGACTTTGCGATGGCGCTGGCACCCGGCTGGCACGCCACGATCTTCCCGCCTTACTTCGTGGCCGGCGCGATCTTCTCGGGAATCGGGATGGTCTTCACGATCATCATTCCGATCCGGAAGTTCTTCAGGCTCCAGCAGTACGTCACCATCAACCACCTCGATGCGGCGGCAAAGCTCTGCCTGTTCACGAGCCTCGTCGTCGGGTGTGCGTACCTCATCGAGTTCTGGATCGCCTGGTACTCGGCCAACCAGTTCGAACAGGATTACTTCTGGAACCGCGTGTTCGGGCAGTGGTGGTGGGCCGCGTGGATCATGCTCACCTGCAACATGATCTTTCCGCTGTCGCTCTTCTCGCAGAAGTTGCGGCGCAATCCGGCGTGGCTGTTCATCCTGAGCATCTTCATCAACCTCGGGATGTGGTATGAGCGGTTCGTGATCATCGTGCCGTCGCTCTCCCACGAGTTCGAGCCGTGGCAGTGGTCGGGCTATATCCCGAGCTGGGTCGACACGTCGATTCTCGTCGGCTCGTTCGGCTGGTTCTTCATGTGGTTCCTGCTCTTCATCAAGCAGCTCCCGGTCATCGCGATCGCCGAGGTGAAGGAGATCGTGCCGCCGAAACTCCGGAGGCCGCACCCGCACGCCGATCATATCGACACGGCGGGGCGTCATCAGCAGTACGAGCCTGACACGCCAGGGGAGTTCGACTGATGGGCATTGTAGCGGCGTTTCGTGAGCTCGACGCGGCCGTGGACGCGATCGAGGACCTCAAGAGTCAGAAGATCACGGACATGACGGTGTACACGCCGACTCCGCGACACGAGATCGAGGAGGCGGTGGACCCGCCGACGAGCCCGGTGCGAAAGTTCACCCTGATCGGCGGCCTGGCTGGCGTCGTCTTCGGGTACTGGATCGCCATCTGGACGTCGGACTACTGGCCGCTCGTGGTCGGCGGGAAGCCCGTCGCGAGCTGGGTCCCGTACACCATCATCGGGTTCGAGGTGATGGTGCTCGTCGGCGCGCTTTCCACGGTCGCCGGCATGTTCGTCAACTCCCGCGTCCCGAAGATCACCATGACGGTCGGGTACGACCCGCGCTTCAGCCACGGCGACTACGGGATCTGGGTGCCGTCCCCGCCGCCGGACCGCGCTCGCGCGGTCGAGGAGACGCTGCGGAAACACGGGGCCGTGGAGGTGCGACATGAACGTTAGGCGCGTGGCGCGCGTGGCGCTCGTGGCGTTCGTCGTCGGGCCCCTCGGGGCCTGCGAGTGGTTCACGGACTTCAAGCGGCAGCCGTCGATCGTCACGTGGGAGGCGCTCGACTCCGCCGGCGTGCGCGGAAGCCCGCAGACGTCCGTACCGATCACGGGAACGGCGGTGCCCGCGTTCGCCGTGTCGTACGCACCGCTGCCGGCGACCATTGATTCGATGGCCGGTCTCGTGAACCCGGTTGCGCCCGACTCGGCGTCGCTCGCGAACGGCCGAAAGTACTACACGATCAACTGCGCGGTGTGCCACGGCATGACCGGCCGCGGCGATGGGACCGCGACGCGGTACGGCGTCTTTCCGTTTCCCGTCGTCGGGCCGCGCCCGAACGGTCTGAGCGACGGGTACATCTTCGGCATGATCCGGAACGGTCGCGGCAACATGCCGTCGTACAACCGCATCGAAGAGCGCGATCGCTGGGACATCGTGAACTACATTCGTGGGCTCCAGGGAACGCTCGGCGCGGGCGTCCCGACGGGTCCGGTGGCCGCCCCGGGCGTGACCGGTCAGGCACTTCCGGGCGCCACCACGTTAGGTCCCACTCGGCCGGTGCCGCATACGCCGACCGCGATGCCGGCGGGTGCCGGTGCGTCCGGTGATACCACACGTCAAGCCGCCGGTGGCGCGCCACGCCAGGGAGGACAGGAATGAGCGCGCACGAAGCACACGTCCCCTCGCGCGACGAGGTCGTCTCGCTGATCACGCGCCCGATCCCGCGGCGGCTGGCCACCGTGGGGCTCGTGCTCGCCGTCATCGGGTTCGCGATCTTCCTCGTCGGCGTTTTCACCGGAAGTGCGCGCGCGTGGCAGGCGTTCCATGTGAACTGGCTGTTCTTCACGACGATCTCGTCCGCGGGGGTGGCCATTGCCGCCGCCCAGCGGATCACCACGGCGCGCTGGTCGCGCCCGACAGTGCGGATCATCGAAGGGTTCGTCGCCTGGCTGCCAGTGGCGTTCCTGCTCCTCCTGCTGATCGTGGTGTTCGGGAAGCGGGCGATCTTCCCGTGGATGACAGAGCCACCGCCGCAGCCGGAAAAGGCGCTGTGGCTCGACCCGACGTTCTTCACGATTCGCACGCTCGTCGTGTTCGGGCTCATCACCTGGCTGAGCCTCTGGTTCGTTTATCGCTCGGTGCGGCTCGACGTCGGGATCATGCCGGAGTGGGGCGCGGGCTGGGCGAAGGGCCTTCGCGATCGCATGCGCGCGGGGTTCGGCGAGGAGCGCCGCGAGCTCCACTCGACCCACTCGACGCTCGGTAAGCTGGCCGTCGTGCTCGCGCTCGTGTTCGGGTTCGGCTGGACGATGCTGGCGTGGGACCTGTCGATGTCGGTCGACTACCACTTCTACAGCACCATGTATGGGTGGCAGGTCTTCATGGGCGGATGGGTCGCCGCGCTCATGGTACAGGCCATCCTCGTCCGCCTGTGGCGGAATGCGCTCGGGGCCGACGAGCTCATTCTCGAACGCCACTTCCACGACATCGGGAAGCTCTGCTTCGCGTTCACCGCCTTCTGGGGCTACCTGACGTTCAGCCAGTTCCTCGTGATCTGGTACGGCAACATGCCGGAGGAGACGCATTTCCTTTTCGTCCGGATGAGCCAGCCGTGGGTGAATCTCACGGTCGCCGTGGCGATCCTCATGTTCGCCGTGCCGTTCTTCGGTCTGCTCTCGAAGAGCGCGAAGGTCTATACGCCGACCATGGTCCTGTTCGCGCTCTGCTCCATTGTGGGGCTGTGGCTGCAGCGATACGTGGAGATCTACCCGTCGATCTACGCCGGCGGTGACGCCGGACACGCGGAACCGGCCGCCGAAGGCGCGGCGGCGGCGGCGGTGCATCTCCCGTTCGGCCTCTACGAGGTCGGCGTCACGCTCGGGTTCCTCGGACTCTGGATCGTCAGCTATCTCGCGTTCATGAACGCATTCCCGCGCATGCGCGTGTTCATGATGACGTCACCGTACCGCGACGAGGTGCAGGTGCCGGTGAATCCGGAGACGATGGAACCGCTTCCAGCGCACGAGTAGCGCGGCGGTGCACGAACGAGAACGGGCGAGGATCTCGACTGATCCTCGCCCGTTTCGCGTACGATGCACCGGCACGAGCTACCGATTTCCGCGCCCGGTGTCGCGGGCACCCGCCGATTCCCGATTCCCAACGCCGGCGAGCTGCTCGAGCGCGGGGAGCGGCCTCGCGCCAGTCGCGCGGTTCGCCTCGCGCCCGCCCTCGAACACGATGATGGTGGGGATACCGCGGATGTCGAACGACTGCGCGGTCTGCGGCGAGCGGTCCGTGTCCAGCTTGCCTACAAGGAGGCGTCCCTGGTGTCGCGACGCGAGCTCGTCGACGGCCGGCGCCATGACCTTGCAGGGGGCACACCAGTCGGCGTAGAAGTCCACGAGGACCGGAACCTCGCTCTCGGCGATCGTGCGGCTGAAGGTCTCGTCGTCGAGGGGGATGGGCCGATCGACCAGGATCGGACGGCCGCACTTGCCGCACTTCGGGCGGTCGGCGGCCCGCTCGGCCACCACGCGGTTCCAGGTCTGACAGAATTGGCAGCGTACGGTGATGCGATGGCCGGCGTCCGGCATTCGGCTCCCTCGACGGTAGGTCCTCTCGTATATTTAGACGCGTGTCGACACCGGCGGTAGCGAGATCGCGAGTCCGTCGATCCTCGGGGGCGTTAGCTCAGATGGGAGAGCGCCGCACTTGCACTGCGGAGGTCATCGGTTCGATCCCGATACGCTCCATGCCCCACCTCCATTCGTTAGGCAGCCGGGCATGCGCCGTGCGTGATGCCGCCTGAGGAGCGCGCGGCCGCCAGTGAAGTGGCGGGCGGCGGTTCCGCGAGCGCCGAAGCGCCCACGGTGGCGCCGCTCGAGCTCCTCGCGCGCGACGACAAATGGCAGCTTGCGGCCGGTGAGGGCGTCGCGTTCGTGCCGACGTTCCCGGCCTGGCTGGACCACGCGGGATTCTGGGACGACGGGGCCGTCTTCCACTACGCGTTCGGCCCGCTCTTCACCGTCGTCGTGCTCGCGGCCGACGGGCGCGAGCTCCCGTTGCGCCTCGTTTCGCGCCGGTGGACCCCGGCGGACCTGACGTCCGAGTACCGCCTGCCCGGCGGAATCACAGCAACCGAGATGCGCACGGTCCAACCCGGCGGTGTGTTTGCGTCTGAATGGCGCCTCCACACGCCGCGGCCCATGCCGCTGCACCTGGTCGCGTGGACCGCCCAGCCTGCACGCGACGTCGACCTGTCGTCCGTCGCCTGGACGGGCGCACTGACCTTCGTACGGACGCTCTCCGACGACAGCGGGACCGCGTTCCCCGCCGCGGCCGACCTCACGTGCGTGGGCGAGGCCGCCGGCTGGGGCGCGGAGCTCAGCGACATCACGCCGTTACGGCCCGACTGGCGGCTTACGCCGTTTGCCGAACAGTGGGCGGCGCGCGGAGGCCTAACGAACGTCGTGCGACTCGGCCGTCCGGGGCCGGATGCCGTCCTGTTCGCCGCAGTCCACCGCGCGCTCGATCCAGCGGTGAACGACTCGACGGTGGCGTTCGCGATTCGCGTGAGCGCGGCCGAGCCGTCGCTGCGCGTGGCCACCGATGCCTCGATGGGCTATGCCGCCGTGGCGCCAGCGAATCGCGCGGCCGCGGCGGCGGGGCGTCGAAGCGCAATGCCCGGCGGGCTTCCTCCGCTCGCGGCCGCCAGCCGGCGGCGATGGGCGACGCTCGTCGAGGCGGTGCCGCGCTTCGCGTGTAGCGACCCGTACCTCGAGACGTATTACTGGTACCGGTGGTACACCCTGGCGCTGAACACCATCGTTGGTGGCGTGGGTAGTCTGCAGCACCCCGGCGTGTGCGAAGGCACCGGGCGCGCACGCCGGTTGGCGGCGGCGACCGTGCCGGGACTCGTGAGGCAGCTTCGCTGGACGAACCCCGATCTGTGCCGCTCGCTCATCCGCGCGCTCTTCGCCCATCAGCGAGAGGACGGGAGCCTTCCGCGATGCATCTTCGTGGATCGGGTCGACACGAACGACGCCGACGACACGGACTGGGGAGCGGCGTTCCATGCGGTCAATGAGGTCGCCCCCGACCCCGCGTTTGCGGCGGAGATGTACTTCCGGCTGGCACGCTACGCCGAATGGCTCGTGCGCACACGCGATCCGGAGAGCAGCGGCTTGTTCAACTCGTCGCCGGTCGTGCGCGCGACACCTGCCGCCGCCCCACCATCCGCGTCCGGCCCTGACCGATCGCGTGGTGCGTTACCCGGTCCGTCCGTCAAGGCCGTCGCGGCGACGGTGCACGCGTACACGCTGCTGCGCGTGCTGGAACGGTTCGCGGCCGAGAGCGGCCAACTGGCGGAGAGTGCACGATGGGGCGGGGCTGCAGACCGCACTCGGCGTGCGGTTCGCGAGCGCATGTGGCGCGTGGAGCTCGCTACCTTTTGCGACCTCGATTCGGATACCGGGAAGCCGGTTGGCGGCCGCACCGATCACGGGTTCCTGCCGTTCGCGACGGATCTTGCGACGGACGACCATCGTCCGGGATTCGAGCGGACGCTGCTCGATCCAGAGAAGTTCTGGACCCCGTTTCCGGTGCCGTCGCTCGCCGCCGACGACCCGCGGTTCGATGCGGGCGGGGTCGTGAATGGCATCCGCGTTGCCGCTCCGCGGAACGGCCGTGTCTGGCCTGCCTCGAACTGCGTCGTCATCGACGCGCTCACGAGCCACGACCGGGAACGCGTTCCGCGCCTCCGCGACGCCGCCGCGCACCTGATCCAGCGCTCGGTGCGCATGCGATTCACGGACGGTGACGCCGCCCGGCCTAACGCGTACGAGCACTACAGTCCGCTCACCGGTGCGGCGTCCGTGTACAGCGGACACGACGACCACCAGGACGGGTGGCTCAACGACATCATTGTCCGACACGTCGCCGGCGTAGGCGCCCGCGCTGACGGAATCACGGTCGACCCGCTTCCACTCGGCCTCGACCGCCTCGAGCTGTCCGGGGTGACCATCGCCGGCCATCGCGTGGACGTTACGATCGACGGGCGCCAGGTCGTCGCGGTCGTCGATGGCGTGGGGCACCGCGGATCCCTCGGGACGCCCATCGACGTGATGTGGTAGCGTGTGGTAGCGCGCCCGCAGCCGATGAGCCACGGGCGCGTCCGAACGATGTCGATCGATTCAGCGCGACGTGCGAGAATGCGTCCGCGATGGCGAGCCCTCGCCAGCCGTCTCCCGATGTGGGCCCGACGACTCGGCATGGTCGCCGCCTCGGCCCTCCGGGCGGCCCGGGCGGCCAGCGCCTAACGACTCCGCCGTCGCCGTGCCGGCGCCCTCCGCCGACCCGGATTTCACCGACGACCTGGATCCCGTGCCTTGCACCACCGGCTGGCTCCCACTGTTCCGGATCTCGATGCGCCGCGGCTGGGGCAGCGCGGCCTTGGGCACGTGCACGGTCAACAACCCGTCGACGAACTCCGCCTCGATCCGGTTCTCGTCGACGCCCGGCGGGAGCTGGAAGGAGCGGAGAAACGTGCCGTAAGTCCGCTCCACCATGTGGTATCGCCCTTCGCTGCCCTCCGTGGAAGTGCTCTGCTTCTCCCCGCGGATGGTCAGCACGCCGTTTTCGGCGGTCACTTCCACGTCCGACGGCTTGATGCCGGGGAGTTCGACCTCGAGGGCGATCTCCGTGGCGTCCTCCCGGATGTCGACGGCGGGGGACCACCCGCCGGACCGTCCGGCGTCTCGACCGAACGTGTCCTCGAAAAGCCGATCGATCTCGCGTCGTAACCCGAACACCGGTCCCGTGAGCGAGGTGCGGTAAACCATGTCGACCCCTCCTTGCGTGGCTGGTCTGTGTCGCCGTTGAGGACTGACTGGAAGCGGCAACCTCCATTCCCTCATGCGTTTGCCACGCCGACTCGTCGGACTGTCAGGTTCGAGGCTCCCGTGCGCCATTCCTGCAGCCGTGACGTCCGGTCGAGCTTGCCGGTCATCTTGTCCGAGGGCCTTGTGGCTGACTCGACAGTAGAAGGGCTCCGAGCATCGAGGATTCTTGGCTTCCACCGCGATCACCCCCACGACAGGTGCCGCAGCCGCAGCCCGCGGACTCGCCGGTGTGGCGGCCGTCGCCGCCCGACTCGCCGCGCGACAGTCCGGCACCGACCAGCTGCATGCTGTCGTCGAGGCCGCCCGCGTGGCGCTGAACGCGGAGGAGTGTGTCGTGTGGGCGGCCAACCCCGGTGGGCTCGAGCGCCACGCCGCATCGGGGCGCGACCAGACCGCTCCCGCGCAGGTGAGTCGGCTGCTCGCGCGCGGGGGCGGGGAACGTGACGGCCTCACGGTCCTTCGGCTCGTCGCCGACGACGTCTGGCTGGGCGCGATCTCCGTGCGCGTCAACGGCACCCTCGGTGATGAGGAGACCGTCATCCTCCGCACCATCGCCGACATGCTCGTGCCGTGGCTGGCGCATGCGGAACGCACCCGGCAGCTCGAGGTCGAGGTCGAGCTCCGGACCCGCCAGAACGAGGAGCAGCGCCGCTTCATCGAGAAGATCATGGACTCGCTCCCGGTCGGCCTGTACGTGATCGACCGCGAGTACCGGATTCAGGCCTGGAACCGGAAACGCGAAACCGGCATGCAGGGCGTGTCACGCGAAGAGGCGTTAGGCAGGAGCATCTTCGAGATCCTGCACCGCCAACCCGCCGAAAGCCTGCGCCAGGAATTCGACGAGGTGTTTCGCACCGGCCACATCCAGACCGTCCACATGGAATCCACGGCGAGCGGCGACGCGCGCACGTTCCGCATCTCGAAGATCCCGATGCGGCTCACCGACGGCGGCATCACCCACGTCATCGCGATCGGCGAGGACGTGACGGAGTGGCGCGAGGCACAGGACCGCTTCGCCCACTCGGAAAAGCTGGCGGCGATCGGCCAGCTGGCGGCCGGCGTGATGCACGAGATCAATAACCCGCTCGCCACCATCGCCGCCTGCGCCGAAAGTCTCGCCCTGCGGGTCGAGGACATCCGCAGCGCGGGCGGCGAGCCGCCGCGCGACGCCGACGAGTACCTCAAGCTCATCGACAACGAGGTCCATCGCTGCAAGCGCATCGTCGACGGCCTGCTCGACTTCAGTCGGCCGAAGGCCGTCACGAAGACACGCACGTCGATCGGCGAGGTGATCGCGCACACGCTGTTCCTCGTGAAGCATCACGCCCGCTTCAAGAAGCTCCGCGTGGAGACACAACTCGCCGAGCATCTGCCCGCCGTGACCGCGAACCGCGAGCAGCTCGTGCAGGTATTCATGGCCCTGCTGCTGAACGCGGTGGACGCCATGGACGAGCAGGGAACCATCACGATTCGCACGCGTCGCGGGCGCGGCGCCCGCGAGGCGGTGGTCGCCGAGGTGATCGACGAGGGCGTCGGGATCTCGCGCGCCGACACGTCCAAGATCTTCGAGCCGTTCTACACGACGAAAGCGCCCGGGCGCGGCACCGGCCTCGGGCTGTCGATCTGTTATGGCATTGTCGCCGACCACGGCGGCCGCATCGAGGTGGACAGCACGCCCGGTGCGGGAAGCACCTTCCGAATCCTGCTGCCGGCCGAGGAGGCCTCTTCATGACCGCGCCCACGACCGGACCGCGCATCAAGGTCCTGATCGCCGAAGACGAGGAACACCTCGGAACGATTCTCGAGCAGTTCCTCCTCGGCCGTGGCTACCAGGTCACGGTCACGCGTGACGGAAAATCGGCGCTGATGGCGCTGCGCAGCGAAGCGTACGACGTCGCGCTGCTCGACATCGTGATGCCCGAGATGGACGGGCTGGAAGTCCTGCGCAACATTCGCGAGGACGCCGCTCACCCCGAGGTCATCATCATCACGGGGAACGGGACCATCGAGACCGCGATCACGGCCATCCGGCTCGGCGCCTATGATTACCTGTCCAAGCCGTACCGGATGGCGGAGATCGACGTACTCGTCAGGCGGGCGTGGGAGCGACGCCAGCTCGCCCGCGAGAACGCCCTCCTGCACAACCGCCTGTCGCGCGTCGACGCGGTGCCGGAGATCGTCACCCAGTACGCGCCCATGGAAGCCGTGCTGCAGCTCGTATCCCGCGTGGCCAAGAGCGACTCCCCCGTGCTCATCTCCGGCGAGTCGGGCACGGGCAAGGAGCTCATCGCGCGCGCGCTGCACCGCCTCTCCGAGCGTGGCGCCGGCGCGCTCGTGGACATCAACTGCGAGGCGATCGCCGACGGCCTCATCGAGACGGAGCTGTTCGGTTACGAGAAGGGCGCATTCGCCGGAGCCGACGCACGCAAGATCGGCCTCTTCGAGCTCGCCGGGGGCGGAACGCTCTTCATGGACGAGATCGGAGGGCTCGAGCCCAAGTTGCAGGGCAAGCTGCTCCGCGCGCTCGAGCAGGGATCGTTTTTCCGGGTCGGTGGGACGCAGAAGGTCGAGGTCAATGCCCGCATCATCACGGCGACGAACAAGGATCTCTCCGCGGCCGTCGCCGACGGCCGCTTCCGCAGCGACCTGTTCTACCGCATCAACACCATCAGCATCGTCCTTCCGCCGCTGCGCGAGCGCGCCGTCGACATCCCGCTTCTCGCGAGCCACTTCCTCGTGCATTTTGGCGGCGCGAATCCACCGCGTCTGTCGGATGAGGCGATGGCGGCGCTGCAGGAGTATCGGTGGCCAGGGAATGTGCGCGAGCTGCGGAACGTGATGGAGCGCGCCGTGCTCCTCGCGAACGGCGGCGTGATTCACGCCCGCGACCTCCCCCTGCACAACGCCCCTCGGGCGAACGGTGCCGCGCCGGGCGGCGAGGACGTGTCGCTCGCGGAGCTCGAGCGCCGCCACATCGAGACCGTCCTGTCGCGCACGAATTGGCACCAGGGTCGCGCCGCGTCCGTTCTCGGGATATCCTCCAAGACGTTGTATCGGAAAATTCGCGAGTACGGATTCCACCGCCCGCGGGCGGCTAACGGCGGATAATGAAAGTACTGGTCATCGAGGACGATCCCACAGTCGGCAACTTCATCAGGCGAGGGCTGGAGGAACAGCGCTGGGGTGTACAGCTGGTCGCGGACGGCGAGGAAGGGGAACATCTCGCCACGTCCGACGCCTACGATGTCGTCATCCTCGACATGCGCCTCCCGGGCAAGTCCGGGATGGACGTGCTGAACTCCCTCCGTGCTCGCGGCTTCGAACGACCAGTACTCGTGCTCACGGCGCAGGATGCCGTGGACGCGAAAGTGAACGCGTTCCGCGCCGGGGCCGACGATTACGTCACCAAGCCCTTCGCCTTCGAGGAGTTGCTCGCACGCGTCGAGGCGCTCGCCCGGCGTCCGCGCGCCATGGCATCGCCAGTGCTTCGCGTAGCCGACCTCGAGCTCAACCGCGATACCCGTGAAGTGAAGCGCGCCGGCGAGGTCATCGAGCTGACACCGAAGGAATACTCCGTCCTCGAGTATCTCATGCGGCACGCCGGCCGCGTCATGAGCCGGACGTTGATCACCGAGTATGCGTGGGGGTATCACTTCGATCCCGGGACCAACATCGTGGACGTTGTGATCAACCACCTCCGGAAGAAGATCGACGCCGCGCACGAACGAAAGCTGATCACCACGGTTCGCGGAGTCGGGTACGTCGTGAAAGGCTGAGGGTCACTGAGGGTCATGGCCACCATCCGCTCGAAGCTCACGGTTGCGTACGCTGGGGCGCTGATTGGGAGCATCGCCGTGTTCTCGCTCGCGATGTACGCGGCCCGCCGCTCCAATGCGCGGCGCGAAGCCCAACGCGACGTGGCGGTCCAGGCCGACCAGGCGCTTCGAGTGCTCCGGTTCGCGGTGACCGCGAACGAGCCGGTGACCGCCGCCCGCGACTCGCTCGTCGGCTCGCAGATCACCCCGCGCGTCGCGGCGATCCTCGACGGTTTGCCCGGCTACGTCGTCATGTTCGACTCGACCGGTCGCGCGCTGTACGTGTCCTCGGGGCTGCGCGCGCTCCGAGCTCACACGCAGCCGGCGACCGAGATCGGGTGCGATCGCGCGAGCGACTACGACCGACTGATGTGCGAGGCGATTGCCCTCGAGCCGCAGAACTCTGCCTACCCGATCTCCGTCGCGGGCAACGACGTCATGCTGGTGTCCCTGCGGGAGATGGACCCGACGACGCCCGTCACGCGCGCGGTCGTCGGGCGCGCCGTCGACCTCACGTCCGGGTGGGTGAGCGAGTTCCTCGCGACGATCCTCCTCGTCGCGCCCATGATCATCATCGTGTCCGTGGGCGTGGCTTATCTCATCGCCGGACGGGCAGTCGAGCCCGTGGGGCAGATGATCAACGAAGTCGAAGCGATCACCGACGGGCGCAGCCTCCACAGGCGCCTGGCGGTCGACGCCACGGGCGACGAGCTCGCGCGCCTGGGCGCGACCTTGAACGCGATGATCGCACGCCTCGAAACGTCGTTCAGTGCGTTGCGACGGTTCACGGCGGACGCCAGCCATGAGCTGAAGACGCCACTCGCGGTGCTCCGCGCCGACGTCGAGCGCGCGATGCATTCGACGCCCGGCTCGAACGAGCAGCTCGTCGCGCTCGAGGAAGCGCTACACGAAACCACGCGAATGGCCGACCTGGTCGATAGCCTTCTCACGCTCGCGCGAGCCGACGAGGGCAGGTTCGACCTGCACCGCGAACCGCTGCCGCTCGAGCCGCTCGTCCACGACGTGTTCGAGACCGCGGTCATCCTCGGCGAGAACTCGGGGCTCCAGGTGAGCTTGCCGGTCGTCGAAGGCGCGACCGTGCTGGGCGACCGACTTCGGCTCCGGCAGCTGTTCCTGAACCTCATCACGAACGCGATCAAGTACACGCCTCGCGGCGGAACCGTAGAAGTGACACTCCGGCGCAAGGACGGCGAAGTGCAGTTCGCCGTACGAGATTCCGGGATCGGGATCGCGGCGGCTGACCTGCCGTACATCTTCGAGCGATTCTGGCGCGCCGACCGGGCACGATCGCGTATGTCCGAGCGGGGAGGCTTCGGCCTCGGGCTCGCCATCAGCCAGTGGATTGCGCAGGCGCACGGGGGAACGTTGACCGTTCAGTCGCGCCTGCACCGCGGTTCCACGTTTACGGTCTCCCTGCCCATTGCACCGTCGGCGCGACCCGATGAAACGGTTGGCGAGCAGAGCTCGCCGTCGGCGCCGACTTCGGCTGAGTCCGCGCCGCCAGCGCACGCCGCGGGCGACTGAAGCGGCCCGGGCCGACGCATGAATATGCGACGGCCGTTCGATGGCGGCTCGAGCGCTCCGGGCTGCTGCCGCCTCCCGACTTCGACATCCGGCCTTTGATTGTTCATCGCTCCTCGCGCGTAACTCATGCGATCGAAGCGATTTACGATTCGTCCCTTGCGCGACGCGCGAAGCAGCAGGCTGGAGCGGCAGATGTGACCGGCTTCACTAACGAATCGTAATTCCGCTTTCACCGTTTCTTAATGTTTTTGCTATACCACCGCTAACTCGGGCGGCTAGAATCTTCCTCGTGACTTCGGGTGTTCTCGTCCAGCTTTAGGGAGAATGCATGTTCAACAACCTGCTCGAGTCCAAGCCGAAGAAGGAACGGCGCGCAGGCGGGACGATGGTGAGCATCATCCTGCACTCGGTTCTGATTGCCGGGGCCGTCTACGCGACGGCGAACGCGGCCATTCAGAACGAGAAGCCACGCCAGGAGAAGATCGACTTCGTCGAGACGCCAAAGGAGGAGCCGCCTCCCCCCAAGGATGAGCCGCCTCCGCCGCCGCCACCCGATGTAGTCGCGGCACCGCCGCCGCCAAAGGGGTTCCAGGTTCTCACCGCGCCGGTCGAGATCCCGGACGTCATCCCCGAGATCGACCTCACCAAGAAGGTCATCAGCGAGGAAGACTTCTCGGGTAAGGGCGTTGCCGGCGGTGTGGCCAAGGGCGTCGAGGGCGGCAAGGCTCCGATCGTCCAGACCGACCAGCCGTACTTCGAGTTCCAGGTGGAGAAGCCGGTCGTCCCGGCGCCTGGATCGACCGCCCCGCGGTACCCCGACATGCTCCGCCAGGCCGGCGTCGAGGGTGAGGTGCTCGCGCAGTTCGTGGTCGACACCACGGGACGCGCCGAGCCCGGGTCTCTCAAGATCCTCAAGCAGTCGCACGATCTGTTCGTGCAGTCCGTGCGCAATGCGTTGCCGAACATGCGGTTCATCCCGGCCGAAGTCGGCGGACGCAAGGTAAAACAGCTCGTGCAACAGCCGTTCACCTTCAGCATCACCAGGTAAGACGTAAGAACGCTCACCGAGAATCTTTAGGAGACGCGCCCCATGAACATGTCGATGATCGAGCTCTGGCACTCGATGGGCTACTTCGCCAAGGGAATCGTATGGACCCTGGCGATCATGTCCGTCTATTCGCTCACCATCATGATCCAGAAGTGGTGGGGGCTTCGGAAGGCGCAGCAGGAGACCCGCAAGTTCGCGCCGGAGTTCTCGCAGTTCCTCGAGGAGGACAACCTCACCGAGGCGATCAAGCTCGCCGAGGGCTACAAGCGGTCGCACGTCGCGCGCGTGCTCGGCGGCGCCCTCACCGAGATCAAGCCGCTCATTCTCGACGGCTCCGTCACCGTGGCCGACATCAACTCGGCCGAGCGTGCCGTCGAGCGCGAGATGCTCATGACGATCGTGCAGCTCAAGCGCGGCCTTGGTGTGCTCGCCACGGTCGGTTCCACCGCGCCGTTCGTCGGTCTGCTCGGCACCACGATGGGTATCGTGAACGCGTTCACCGGCATGGCCGCGTCGGGTTCCGGCGGTCTCTCCGCGATTTCGGCCGGCGTCGCCGAGGCGCTCATCACGACGGCCTTCGGTCTCCTCGTCGCGATCCCGGCGGTGTGGGCCTACAACTACTTCACGACCAAGATCGACAACCTCACGGCCGAGATGACGTACTCGTCGAAAGAAATGATCGACTACCTCATCAAGGGCGTGTCGGGCGAGTTCGGTCGGTCGCGCTTCACGCGCGAGTTCAACACCGCCGCGGGCGGCCAGTCCCCGATCTCGCAGTAATCCACTCGCCCTCGACGGAGGTACACGATGGCGATGTCAACGGGAGGAGGAAGCGGCGTCAAGGCCGAGCCGAACGTGACGCCGATGATCGACGTCATGCTCGTCCTCCTCATCATCTTCATGATCGTGATCCCGACCATCAGCGCCGGGTTCACCGCCACGCCGCCCCAGGGCGTCAATCTCAAGCCGCACCCGGAAGAGGATCAGGACCAGGTGCTCGGCATAGATGCCAACGGGCAGTATTACCTGAACAAGTCGGCGATCCGGAACGAACAGCTGCCCGAGCGTCTGAAGGCGATCTACGACGCGCGCACCATCGACAAGATCCTCTACGTCAAGGCGCACAAGGATATCGAGTACGAGAAGGTGATCGATGCACTCGATATCGCGGCCGCGGCTGGCGTTCGCGTAACTGGTCTCATCACGGACCAGCGCCCGGGCACGATGTCCACTGTCCCTGGTGACAACCTGTTGCCGGGTGCGGCCGTGCCGAAGGAAGGAGGGACACCCTAATGTCCATGTCGGCTGGTGGTAACGAGGCCGGTGGTCTCACGAACGAGATCAACGTCACACCGATGATCGACGTGCTCCTCGTGCTTCTGATCATCTTCATGATGGTCGTGCCGATGGCGCGTAAGGCGATCGACATTCAGTTGCCCGACCCGAACCCGGCGGTTGCTCCGGCGAACGCGGTCTCGCAGCAGATCGTCCTCGAGGTGCTCCCGAACGGCGCATTCGCTGTGAACAAGGAACCGCTCAACAAGGACAACCTCGTGAAGCGGCTCAAGGAGATCTACGATCCTCGCCCCGACAAGCTGATCTTCGTGAAGGGTGACCCCAAGGTGACGTACCAGGACGTGATCTTCGCGATGGACATGGCGCGGCAGGCTGGCGTCAAGGTCATCGGCGTTCCACCAAAGGATAAGAGCGCCGGCGGAAGTACGAGCGATTGATCACGAGCCGGTAGCCATGCTGAAGCGTGCGGCGGAGGAACCCTTTCGGGGTCCTCCGCCGTATTACTTTGCACCGTGATGCCCGACGCGTTGCCCCCCGCGATCCATTCGTCCCGCGAGCCGCCTCGCCGGAGACCGCCGTATCGCCCCCCCATCGGAATACCGATTCGCGAGGAGGGGAAAACGGCTGGGGCGCTCGTCGCCATCCTCCTGCACGTTCTGCTCGTCATCCTCCTCGTCATGCCGCCCATACTCGTCGCGCGGCAGATCGACGCGCGGAACGAGGGGGCAGGAGGACCGGGCCCGGCTGGGGGCGGTGGAGGGGGCACTCGAGGCACGGGTGGTGACGACCGCGCCCACGAGCGACTGCGGTTCATTCAGGTGGCACCGCCACCGCCCGCTCCGCCTGAACAGAAGGTCGAGCCACAACCAGTCGTCCCAAAGGTCGAGCCACCAAAGCCCGAGCCGACGCCTCAGCCAGTCGTCCCTCCCCCCGAGATCGAGCCCGTCGCCGCGCCGGCGACAACCACCATCGACCCGAGCAAGGTCCCAGGGGTTGGCGGTGGGACCGGCAATGATGGGACTGCGGGCAGCGGGCCCGGTTCGGGCGGAGGGATCGGTTCAGGGGTGGGAACTGGCCGAGGATCGGGGAATGGTCCGGGCACGGGCGGCGGTGAGGGCGAGATCTTTCCGCCCACGGTCATTGCGCTCACGATCCTCCCGATTCCGGTCCCGGCAAAGGTCCGGCCGTACACGCTCGTCGCGTACTTCGATGTGGACACGCTCGGTAACGCGACGCTGCTGAGCTACAATCCGTCGAAGGACGGGAGCTACAATCGCCGCATCAAGGAAATGCTGAGCGAGATCCGATTCCGTCCGGCTACACGCGCCGACGGCCGCCCCGTTCGAGACACCGCCCAGATCTCGGCCGTCGCGCCGTAACTCCGTCTCCTGTTTGCGTCTGGCCATTCGGGCCTCGCGCGGATACATTTTGCGCGGCAAATCCGGTCCGATCGTCCCGGCTCGTCCCTCCCGCCGGCGACATGTTCAAATCCGCCGCCGCCCGAGGTCAGTAGATGAGCACTGTGGCCGCCGAGACCACTGCGCCCCTGGCGCAGGCGAGCAATACTGGTTTCGTGGCGGGGCTCGAGTCGATCACGGATGCGCCGGTCGGATCGGTGGTCGCAACGCTCGCGTTCGCGCGTGCCGTGGGGCGCCAGCCCATTGTCGCAGCCGGTAGGCCCGCTCGCAGCAGTCGCTGAGTGGGCCTTTCTTGTTCCGTTGGCGGTGGAACCCGCCGCCTCACCCCTAGGAGACGGTTATCGATGAACTGGAAGGACTTGTCGTTGCGCACGCTGTTGTCGACAGGACTCGCTGCACTCCTCTTGTTCGTCGCGAGTCCATCGCTTCGGCCTGTGCTCGCGGCACAGGGCGCACCCGCGGGCGCGCAGGCTCAGCCCGGCGGTGAAGCGAATCTCGTCATCCCCGACCTCGGTGCGGTGTCATTCCTTGGCATCCCCGGCGACACCCTCCTGATGATGGGACTCG
>DASURJ010000805.1:0-5542 GCA_036280115.1 Gemmatimonadaceae bacterium | reverse complement strand
GGCTTGTTCCAGGTCTCGTCGCCCTCGAACACGAAGAACTCGAGTCCGAGGCAGGTGCGCCCTTCCTTCACGAGGTAGGGTGACCACGACCCGAAGTTCTGGATCCGGCCGACCTGCACTTCCTTCGCGTGGACGTAGATCCAGTTGTCCGGGAAGCTGTACTCCTTCGGCACGACCAGGGCGACCGTCAGGAAATCGCGGTAGCGGAGATCGTTCGCCGCGCGCACTGCGATGTCGGACGCCGCAGGCGTCATCGCGTTGAGAAGCTGCGAGATCGGCATCGACGAGACGACGTGGTCGCACGGATACTCTGTCACCGTGCCGGCTCGTGACTTCGCGGTCACGGACACGGCGCGCCCGTTCTCGTGCCGAACGCCGACCACGCGCGCGTCCATGACCACCTTGCACCCCTTCGCCTCGACGAGGTCGCGGCATCGCTCCCACATCATGCCGGGGCCGAACTTCGGGTACTGGAACTCCTCGATGAGCGACGTGATGGACTTCTGATTCCGCTTGGGGGCCAACGCGTTCATCACGGCGTTGAACAGCGAGAGGTTCTTGATCCGCTGCGCCGCGAAATCCGCAGGCATGCGATTGGTCGGTACACCCCAGAGTTTCTCGTTGTACGTCTTGAAGAAGTGGCGGTAGAGTCGCCAGCCGAAGCGCGCCGCGATCCATCCCTCGAGCGTCGTCTGATCCTTCGGCGGGTTCACGCGGGCCCAGACGTACGACATCACGCACAGCGTCGCTTCCCACAGCCCGAGGTTCTTGAGCGCGTTCGAGGCCTTGAGCGGGTAGTCGTAGTACTTGCCGCGGTAGTAGATGCGGCTCATGCGCGGCCGCAGCATGAAGTCTTCGTCGGGGAGGATCTCGTGCCAGAGGGCCTCGACCTCCTTCACCTTCGTGAAGAAGCGGTGGCCGCCGATGTCGAACCGCCATCCGTCGCGCTCGACCGTCCGGCTGATGCCGCCGACAAGTGAATCGGCCTCGAGAATGGTCGACGTGATGCCGTAGCGCTCGACGAGCTCGTACGCTGCCGTGAGTCCGGCGGGGCCGGCGCCGATGATGACGACGTTAGACATTCAGCCTGAGCATGGGGCGACCGCGTAACGGCTTGGTACGACGTGCATTGAGGGTTTCGGGCGATGACAACGGGCGGTCGGGCTCCGGTTCGAGCGCGCGACCGACGGACCTGACCGCGGACCGCGCTTGGCGCAATAACGACGCCGCCGGCATCTCCTGTAGGGACCGCTAAGACCCTACTCCGGCAACGTGTTGCGCCGCCGAGGCGGGGCGTAGCCCCTCCCCGTCCTTTACACGTTAAACCGGAACAGCATGACGTCGCCGTCCTTCACGATGTATTCCTTCCCCTCGGAGCGCACGACGCCTTTTTCCCGCGCTCCCTTCCAGCCGCCGTTCGCGAGGAAGTCCTCGTAGCCGACCGTCTCGCCGCGGATGAACCCCTTCTCGAAGTCTGTGTGAATCACCCCCGCCGCCACCGGGGCCGTGTCGCCGCGATGGATCGTCCACGCGCGAACCTCCTGCTCGCCCGCCGTGAAGTACGTCTGCAGCCCGAGCAGGTGGTACCCCGCGCGGATGAGCCGATCGAGCCCCGCCGACTCGAGGCCTAACGACGCGAGGAAATCGGCCCGATCCTCAGGCGGCAGCTCGGCCAGCTCGGCCTCGATCTTGGCGGAGAAGGGGACTACCTCCGCGTGCTCGCCGCTCGCGGCGATCGCGGCCCGCAGTGCCTTGAGGTGTGGGCCTTCGTCGCCAGAGAGCTCCGCGTCCGTCACGTTGGCCGCGTAGAGGACCGGCTTCACGGTGAGCAGCGTCAGTGGGGCCAGGAGCGCGAGCTCGTCACGCGACAGGCGCGCTTCCCACAGGCCCTTCCCCTCACTCAGAAACCGGTGCGCTTTCTCCAGCGCGGGCAGCTCGGCCACCGCGTCCTTCTCGCCGGACTTCGCCGCCCGCCGTGTCCGATCGAGGCGCTTCTCCACCGTCGCGAGGTCGGCCAGCGCCAGCTCGAACTCGATGACCTCGCGATCCCGCACCGGGTCCACGGCGCCCATCACGTGCGTGACGTCGGGGTCCTCGAAGCAGCGCACCACGTGCACGATGGCGTCGGTCTCGCGGATGTTCGCGAGGAACTTGTTGCCGAGGCCCTCACCCTGCGCGGCGCCTTTCACGAGCCCGGCGATGTCCACGAACTGCACGGCCGCCGGCACCGTGCGCTTGGGCTGCACGACCTCGGCGAGCCTGTCGAGCCGCGGGTCCGGCACCTCGACCATCCCGACGTTAGGCTCGACGGTGCAGAAGGGGTAGTTGGCCGCCTCCGCGCGCGCGGCCGTGAGCGCATTGAACAGGGTCGACTTCCCGACGTTGGGCAGGCCGACGATTCCGAGTTTCAGCATGAGTGTTGGTTCGAGCTTCTTCGGTCGCGCGCTCGATTATCCGACAGAGCACCCGACTGGTTTGCTGATGGCTGATG
This sequence comes from Gemmatimonadaceae bacterium, assembly GCA_036280115.1. Taxonomy (GTDB): domain Bacteria; phylum Gemmatimonadota; class Gemmatimonadetes; order Gemmatimonadales; family Gemmatimonadaceae; genus JAJKIV01. The sequence goes on along the minus strand of DASURJ010000805.1, from coordinate 3,051 downwards.
GCTCTTAGCTGCCTGCGGGCCTCGCCTCACCATTGTGCGTGTTCATCGCCTTGATGATCCCGTCGCGAAGCCAGATCTCGATCGCGTCCGTGACTCGCGGCAACAGGTCGAGCACCACCGCGCGCTCGTCCTTCCCGAACGGCGACAGCACGAAGTCCGACAGGTTGCCCACGCGCCGCGGATCGTCCGGTTTGATCCCGACGCGCAGGCGCGGGTACTCCTGCGTGCCTAACGCGCGCTCCACGTCCCGCAGCCCGTTGTGCCCGCCCGCGCTCCCGCGCGCCCGCAGCCGGTAGGTGCCGAGCGGCAGTGCCACCTCGTCAACCACCACGAGGAGGTCGGACGCGGCCGACCACGCGGGACGGCGGAGGTACGGGCGCAGGACCTGCCCGCTGAGGTTCATGTACGTCTGCGGCTTCACGAGGCGCACCGGACGGCCGGCCACCGTCCCGGCGATCGTCAGCGTCTCGCCGTCCCGGCGCCAGCCGTCCAAACGCCAAACGTCGGCAAGGTGGTCGAGCACCCACCAGCCGACGTTGTGACGCGTCTGTTCGTAGTTCCGCCCGGGGTTGCCCAGGCCCAGGATGACTTTCACGGGCCCTTACCAGACTGCTCCAGCGTGCGCGGGGCGACCGACTACTTCGACTCGCCCTCTTCCTCCTCGTCCTTCGTCTTGCGAATGAGCTCGGGCTCCGCCTCGCCCTCGGCCGCCGCCTCCGCAACGGGAGCGGTTTCTTCAACCGCCTTCGGTGCCGACACGTTGGCGACCGTCGATTCGGGCTCATCGACGATCTCGACGCCCTCGGGAACCGTCAGGTCGCTCACGTGGAGCGAGTGCCCGATGGTGAGATTCGTGACGTCCGCCTCGATCCGCCGCGGGATATTCACCGGGTCCACGAGAATCGACAATTCCGACAGGACCTGGCTCAGGATGCCGCCCGAAAGACGTACGCCTTCGGGCGTCCCCACGAGGACGATGGGCACGTTCACGGTCACCTTCTCGCCGGCCACGAGCTCCTGGAAGTCGATGTGCAGGATCTGCTTCTTGAACGGATGACGCTGAATCTCACGAATCAGCGTCCGCGCCACCGTGCCACCGACATCGAGCTCGATGACCGTGCTCTCGGCGGACACGCGCTCGAGCAACTTCTCGAACTCTCGCGTCGGGATGGCGAGCGACTGCGGCTCGCGCGCGTGACCGTAGATGACGGCCGGAATCTTCCCGGCGCTGCGAAGCGAGCGCGCGGCGCCCTTGCCGACGGTATCGCGCGGGCTCGCGGAGAGTTGAACGGTAGCCATGACCTGTTAACCTGCGGTGTACGTGTGACGTTGTTAGGCGGGGTGACTCACCCCGGGTGGAACCAGTAGCGCTCGCCCTGCGGCACTCAGTCGAACAGCGAGCTCACGCTCTGATCGCTGTGCGTGAAGCGAATCGCTTTCGCGAGCAGCTCCCCGATGGAGAGCACCTTCAACTGCGGAAACACTCGCTCGTCGGGAATGGCAATCGTGTTCGTAACGGCCACCTCGACGATCGGCGCCGCGCAGAGCCGCTCCACGGCCGGGCCGGAAAGCAGCGCATGCGTAGCGCACACGTAAATGTCGTTCGCGCCGAGCTTCTTGAGCGCCCGCGCGGCTTCAGTGACCGTGCCGGCGGTGTCGATCATGTCGTCGGGGATGAGACAGTCCCGCCCGGCGACATCACCCACCACGTTCAGCACTTCGGCCACGTTCGCCGACGGGCGACGCTTGTCGATGATCGCGAGCGTCCCGTTGAGCCGCTTCGCGAACCCTCGCGCCATCTTCGCCGACCCGACATCGGGTGCGACGACGACGACATCCTTCAACTGCTTCTTGCGGTAATGCGACGTCATCACCGGCGCCGCGTAGAGGTGATCGACGGGAACGTCGAAGAACCCCTGCAGCTGATGCTGGTGAAAGTCGATCCCGAGAACGCGATCCGCGCCCGCGGTCTCGATCATGTTCGCCAGCAGCTTGGCCCCAATGGCAACCCGCGGCTGATCCTTACGATCCTGGCGGGAGTACCCGTAGTAGGGCATGACCGCCGTGATCCGTGCGGCCGACGCACGCCTCGCCGCGTCGATCAGGAGCAACAGCTCCATCACGTTGTCCGCCGGCGGGTTCGTCGGCTGCACGATGAACACGTCCGCGCCCCGGATGTTCTCGTCGATGCGAACGAAGATCTCGCCGTCGGCGAACCGACTGCAGGTCACGCGGCACAGGTCGGTGCCGAGGTGTCCCGCGATCTCCTGAGCGAGCGCCTGGTTCGCGGTGCCGGACAGGAGCTTGAAACCCTGCTTCGGTAAGGACGCACTGTCCATTGCCGAGCCTTGTATCGTAAGGGTAGCTAACGACATAGTCAATTCCCGCGCCGTCGGCGCAGCAGGTCGGTCGATCGCGCGGAGAGCCACATAAGCTAACCGGACCGGGAGCGTGATGCTACGCGACCGTCGCGAGTCTCACCGCTGCCCGTCGGCCTTCGGACCGCTCGCGACCGCCGCCCAGTTGAAATTCCGCGGGACCTTGCACCCGCCGACCTCGGCCGGCACGAACCTCCATTTCGCCACCGCCGTTCGGACGGACCGAGTGAGCGTCGGATGCGTGGACGTCACGACGGCGAACGTCCGCATATCGGCCGCCCCCAGGGTATCGACGACGACGCGGATGCGGACTTCCGCCTTGCCGTCCTTTCCCACGACCCCCTTCGGCAGACGCCGCGGGATCGGGGCCGGGTTGAACGCTACCGGGGCTGGAACGCGGTCCACACCGAGCTCGGGGTCCGCTTGGGCTCGGCGGACCCATTCTTCACACGTGACGACGGTCTCGGCAGGTGCGACGCGCGCATTCCTGACGGCGACCTCGGGCTCGGCGCGGCCTCCGCCGCACGCCGCAGCAAGCGCGGCAAGCCCCAGGGCGGATCGATATCGGATTGTGTTCGGATCGCGGACGCGCATCAGCGCAAGAAGCTACCGACGGCAGGCCACGATTCAATGGCTGACAACGTCAGAGGGCCGGATCCGACTGCGGTGGGTC
>DASURJ010000804.1:0-2053 GCA_036280115.1 Gemmatimonadaceae bacterium | reverse complement strand
TGACGATACGCGGGCCCTGGCCCGCCCCCCCGCGTGTCGTACCCGCCTGCGTGTCCATCATGTCCCGCCCTGAGCGCCGACGGTCGGCGCGCTCTCCGCGCTGCCAGCGACGCCTCCCGAAAGGATCGTGGTGCCTGGGTCCGGGCGCGGGACCACACCCCGCGCCCAGGATCCGGCGTGTGCATAACGCGCGAGCGCGCTCTCCAGCGGGGCGAGCACGATGCCCCGCTCGCTCGTGAGCGGTGTGAATCGCGGCCGCGGCGCGTCGAGTGCCGACTCCGCCAGCGTGACGCCGCGCAGACATCGTGTGCTCACACCCGCCACGCGTGCGGCGCGCACCGCCAGTTCCTCCCAGGTGACCGCGCCGTGATTCGTGAGGTGCCAGACGCCGCGCTCACCGTCGATGACGTGGTCCAGCGTTGCATCGACGAGGTCGGGGACGTAGGTCGGCGACACGACGACGTCCCGCATGGCCGCGAACGCCCGTCCGCTCGCGAGCGAGCGGAGCGCGTGGGTGACGAAGTTGTGGTCGTCGTGGCCGAAGAACGCCGCCGTCCGAATCACGAGCGCCCGCTCGCTGGCCGCGAGCACCGCGCGCTCGGCTTCGGCCTTGCTCCGGCCGTATTCGCAGACGGGCCGGACTCCGTCGGACTCCACGTACGGCGCGCCCTTCTCCCCGTCGAATACGAGGTCGCTCGAGAACGTCACGAACGCGACACCGCGCTCCGCGCAGACGACGGCGAGCGCAACGGCGCCACTCACGTTCGAGCGCCAACAGGCGCTGCGCTCGCGCTCCGCGTGGTCCACGCGCACGAACCCGGCGCAGTTGATCACGGCCCACGGCCGCACGGCCGCGAGCATGCGCGCCACGGCGTCGGCGTCCGCTACATCGAGATCACCACGCCCCAGGGCGCGGTACGCAATATCGCGGAACTCACAGGCCGCGATGACGGCTCGCCCAAGCGTCCCGTTCGCGCCGACCACGAGGATCGGTGCGGCTGACGTCGCTCGCCACGAGCGATGCGACCTCGAGGCCTGCCCAACCGAAGCGCTGCCCGCCGCCGGGTAGATCAGCCGCCTGTCATTTCGCCACCAACCCGGCGCGTGCAGCACCGGTTGATCGTATTCGCCGGTCGTCGCGAGCGAGCGAATCATCGCAGCCACGGCCGTAGGCCGTGGCTGCGGTGCGCGAATGTCGAAGGCCCCGGGCTCGTAATTTCCCTCGTTCCGGGTGAGCAACGACGCCCAGTCGAAGGCGCCGAACGTCGACCATGCGGTCACCGCTCGCACGTCCGCGCCTTCATCACGGAGGCGCACTCCCGCGTGCCAGACCTCGTCGAGCCAGCGGAGCTGTTGCTCGCGCGTGCAGGCCAGGTGTGCTTCGGTCACCGCCACCGGCAGCCTATAGCGCTCCCACGCTTCCCGGAGGAGGGTGTACGGGCCCGCGACACCCTCCCGCGACACACGCACGGCCTCGATGTCCGCATAACGATGGCGGCCATTGCCGCCGTGCGACTCCGCCGGGTACCGATCGAGATGCTCGTCGAGGTATCGCTCGCTCGTCAGGTAGTGGTTGATCCCGATCACGTCCGGCGGACACGGCGCACTCGCGATCGCGTCGAGGTCCCCGTCCGGAGTGCCCGCCCACCGGAGATACGCCGCGATGGGGTGGTCACCGCTCACCCGGCCGCAAAGAAGGTCGTACGTCAGCCAACGACGCTCGTTCTCGAAGTCCGCCTGGTACTGCAGTCGGGGACTCGCATAGGTTTTCCCCAGGTCCTCGGTCTGCACGAGCAGCGCGTCAGGTGAGACTTCACGGATCGCGCGCATGGCGGCCGCAACCGCCCTGATCTGGCCGATCACCGCTCGCGCGAACTCGCGGGGTGACCGCGCGTGCGGGTACCACAAGCCGTACAGCGTCGAGAACCGCGCGGTCGTGAGCGGTTCGTTGATCGGCGTGAAGTGTCGCACCCATTCGTAGCGCTCGGCGACGGTCCTCGCGAAGACAGCGAGGCGCTCCGGTAGCGTCGGGTCGACGAGGCTCGTGTCTCTC
>DASURJ010000803.1:0-2041 GCA_036280115.1 Gemmatimonadaceae bacterium | reverse complement strand
GGCGGGAGGCGCCGCTCGTGGAGACGATCGTCGAGGAGGAGCTGCGCGTGGTGCAGGCGCGGGCCGAGGGGCGGTCGCTCTCGGGCGTGGTGGCGGCGCTGCGTGCGCGCGCCGAGGAGATCCGTGAGCGCGAGCTGTCGCGCGCGCTCGCGGGACTGCCTGACGTGGACGCGTCGGTACGCGCGCAGATGGAGTGGCTCTCGGTGTCGCTCGTCAACAAGCTGCTCGACGAGCCGACGCGCCGGCTGCGCGCGGAGGCCGGCCAGGGCCCGGCGAACCCGTACGCCGACGTGACGCGCGAGCTGTTCGGCCTGACGGGTGAGCGCGCCGAGCGCGCCGAGCGCCCACCCGCCTAACGATCCGCCGTCAGCGCTGTTCCAGCGCCTCGGCCACCTGCGCGGCGTGGCCCTGCGCGTTGACGTTCTCGAACACGTGCGTGACCGTGCCGTCGTCGCCGAGGAGGAACGTCGTGCGCACGACGCCCATGTATTTCTTGCCGAAGTTCATCTTCTCGCGCCACACGCCGTACCGCTCGGCCACGGCGTGGTCGGTGTCCGCGAGCAGTGTGAACGGGAGATCGAACTTCTTCTTGAACTTCGCCTGGGCGTCTACCGTATCCGGGCTCACGCCGAGGATCACCGCATCGAGTCCCTCGAACCGAGGGAAGGCGTCGCGAAACTCGCACGCCTCGATGGTTCAGCCAGGGGTGTCGGCTTTCGGGAAGAAGTAGAGGACGACGCGCTTCCCGACCTGGTCCGAGAGGGTGAGCGGCTTCCCCTCATCCGTCATCAAGGTGAAGTCAGGAGGCGTGGTACCGGGCGTGATCATGAGCTCGGGCTGGAGGTGAGCGCGCGATGAGCGATCAGGCGAGCGCTTCGCCGCCGATGAGCGCGGCCATGATCGCCTTCTGGATGTGCAAACGATTCTCCGCCTCGTCCCAGACGGCGCTCTGCGGGCCGTCGATGACGTCGGCGGAGACTTCCTCCCCGCGGTGCGCGGGCAGGCAGTGGAGGAGGATCGCGTCGCGGGCAGCGCGCTTCATCAGCGCGGCGTCAACGGTGAAGCCGGCGAAGGCCTGCTCCCGGACCTTCTGCTCCTCCTCCTGGCCCATGGACGCCCAGACGTCGGTATTCACCACGTGGGCGCCCGCGGCCGCCTCGTTAGGGTCGCGCGTGAGCGTGACGTTCGCCTCGCGCTGACCGCGGGCGAGGATCGTGGGGTCGGGGTCGTAGCCTTCGGGACACGCGAGCGCGAGCGCGAAGCCGAGCCGGTACGCCGCGTTGATCCACGAGTTCGCCATGTTGTTGCCGTCGCCGATCCACGCGACCTTCTTCCCCTCGTACGTGCCGAAGCGCTGGCGGATGGTCAGGACATCGGCGAGCACCTGGCACGGGTGCAGGAGATCGGTGAGCCCGTTGATCACCGGCACGCGGGCATGCTCCGCGAGCTCCTCGACGTCGGCATGCGCGAACGTGCGGATCATGATCCCGTCCACGTAGCGCGAGAGCACGCGGGCGGTGTCGGCGATGGGCTCGCCGCGGCCGAGCTGCACGTCGCGCGAGGACAGAAAGAGCGCGTGCCCTCCGAGCTGCCATGTGCCGACCTCGAACGACACGCGCGTGCGCGTGGACGATTTGAGGAAGATCATGGCGAGCGACTTTCCCGCGAGCGGCTTCCTCGTGTACGCACCCGTGCGCATGGACTCGGCCAGATCGAAGAGCCGGTCCAGCTCGGCGCGCGAGAAGTCGGGAATGGCCAGAAAGTCGCGGTGCATGTGACCCGTGACGAAGGCGTGAGGTTCGAGCAGATCGGGGCCGAAAGGTATTCAGCACGGGAAGATCCAAGCAAGCGAACCCGCCGATCCACGGAGGACGCATGAAACGAGCTTCGTTCGCGCTGGTCGTCTCGCTGGTCGGAACGCTGCCCCACGCCGAGGCGCTGTCGGCGCAGGAGCCGCCGCGCGTGGCGAACCGGTTGGTGCCGCGCGTGAGCCTGGGAGGCGCGTTCGACGCGCGCAACAACGGGCGCGGTGACCCGGAGA
>DASURJ010000802.1:0-6630 GCA_036280115.1 Gemmatimonadaceae bacterium | reverse complement strand
TCCAGCATCTCCGCGTACGTGCCGTCGCCGCACGCGAAGCGGTACTCCGCCGTCCAGAGCTTCGCGGACGAGTCGATCGCGTCGGTCAGGCTCGCGACGGTCGCGTCGCGGTCGTCGGCGTGGATGCGTGAGGCCCACCACTCGATCGTGCGCCCCAGCTCGGAGCCAGAGATACGGAACACGTCGCTCGCGCTGTCGTTCCAATCCACCGTGCTCGTTCGGATGTCCCAGTCCCAGATGACGTCGTTCGTCGCGCGGGCCGCCAGGCGGTGCCGCTCCTCGCTCGCCGCGAGCGCGGTCGTCCGGGACTGCAACGCCGCGGCCATCTGGTTGAGACTCGCGGCGAGCACGCCGACTTCGCCGGCGGCACGCACATCCGTGCGCATCGAGAGATCCCCCGCGCCAAGGCGGGCAGCGTCGGCAGTGAGCCGCCGAAGCGGATCGGAGATGCGCGACGCGACGAGCGCCGCCAGAAACAGTGCGCCCGCGAGACCGAGGGCGCCGAAGAGGATCAGATACTTCCACTCCGAGTCGGCGGCGAGCGGACCGCCGCTCGGCGTCCCGACGAACACGAGCCAGGGCACCGCGTTGACGCGGCGCGACGCCACGAGCTCGCCAAGGCCAGGCACCTCGAGCGTCCACCCAGTGGCGGCGGGATGCACGCGCAACTCGCGGACGAGGGCCGAGTCCACAACCCGCCGCCCGACCAGGACGGACTGATGACCGACATGCGCGAGCACCACGCCTTCGTCGTTGACGAGCGTGATGCCCGTACCCGCACTGGTTGTGCCCCCCACGGAGAGGAAGCTCGCGAGCCCGTCCAGTCGCGCGGTCGCGGACACCACGCCGGCGACCGTCCCGCCCCGACGGATGCGTCGGGCCAGCGTTAGGCTCCACGCGCCCGTCTTGACGCTCTCGAGCGGTCGGCCGACCACGAGCTCGTTGGACGTGAGCGCTTCCCTGAAGAATCGGTGAGTGGCAACCTCCATCTCCCGCACGGCCGCGGGGTCGGCATTGGACGACCCCATGTTGCTTCCGTCGACGGCCCACAATGCGAGATTGCCGAAGTACGGTGGCATCTCCGCACGCAGCCGGCGGAGCAATGAATCGTTCTGCGCGATGTGGGTCGAATCGATCGACGACGCCTGCCCGGCGGCGAGCAGCGCGCCGGCGATGTTCCCCAGCTGGTCATCCACACGCGCGCCGACCTGCGCGGCGAGGTCGTTGAGTCGGGCACGCGTATCGCTTTCGCGATCCCGCTCGTAGCTGGCGTACGTCGTCGCGAACAGCGCGATCCACGGGAGCAGCATCGCCAGCACGAGCAGCACGAGCCGCTCGCGGATTCCGAGCGCCGAGAGGCGCGATCGCCAGCGAGGAACGGCGCCGCTCACGTCTGCGGCGCCCGCGGTCCGCGGAAAGCCGCGGGATGCTCGGCGTTGGGGAGCTGCTGGGGCATCGCGGAGGGTGACGTCACGGGCGCGTTAAACGTAACGCGTCAGGGCGGCATCCCACAGGCAGTCGATAAACGCCGCGCGGTCCGATCGCCGTCTACCGAAGCGAGCACCGCCGCGTGGCGGACCAGCACCGAACTACGTCCGACCACCACGATTCTGGAGGATAGCATGCGTCACTCGACCACACGCCGTGCCGCCCGCCGGGCCGCCACGCTCGCCGCTCTCACGTCCCTTGGCGCCGTCGCGCTCGGCGCGTCCTCGGCGTTCGGCCCGCCGTGGATCTCGATCGAGACGCCGCCCAACCCGTACGACCGCGCGTCACGCGGCGCGTTCCTGGTGGTGAACACCTTCCATCACGGCAACCCGAACGCGGCCGGCGTCACCGGAGCAGCCGAAGGGCTGGTGGATGGAGCGCGGCGCACCGTCCCCCTGTCCTTCGAAGCCACCTCGCGCCCCGGCAGTTACGCGTTGCGCAAGCAGTGGCCCACGGGTGGCGTCTGGATGCTCGTGATCAACACCGGCGGCCGGACGGAAGGCGCAACGGCGCTCGTCGAGCTCGGGGGGCGCGGCGAGGTCACGAGCGTTCGCGTGCCCACCCGGCAACAGGGCGAGTGGACGATCCCCGCGCAGGTCACGGCGCGGGACATCGACGAGGCCCTCGGCGCTCGCGCGGCACGCGTCGCGAGCTCCGCTCGGTAAACACCTGTCGCTCCGAGCGAGCGCAACGAGTCGGGGAATCGTAGTCGTCCCGGTGGAGAGGCCCCACTATCAGGAGGAGCGCGATTTTCCGACTGCGCGCCTGCGGTGCTCCGCTCGGAATGACAGCGCAGGACGGCGTCACACTTGCAAGAGCTTGCCGAACACCGGAGCGCTGAGTTCGTCGACGGCGGCTCCGGTGTTCGCGTGGGCTCCCGCACGGAGGCGCCTGTCTGTTGCAGATCGCGGTCTATACGCTCGTCGCGCTCGTCACGCTCGTGCTCTCGGCACTGGCGCTCATCGGCCTGCGCTACCTCACGCGAGGCACGCCGGTCGCGCGGGTCAGCGGCGCGGAGGGCAATCGCGAGCTCCCGAAGACCGACGACGAGCTGTTCTGCCGGACGATCGAGCTCCTCACGCACTCAGACCTTTCGCGCGGCCACGACGTCTCGCTCTGCCTGAACGGCGACGGCACGTACGACCGACTGTTCCGGGATCTCGAGCACGCGCGCGAGACGATCACGCTGCAGCTCTATTACTGCCAGCCGGGCAAAGTCGCCGATCGATTCGCCGAGGTCCTGCGCGCGCGCGCAAAGGCGGGCGTCCGCGTAATGTTTCTGCTCGACGCCTTCGGATCGGCGAAGCTCGAGGAATCGTACCTCGCGTCGCTCACCGCGAGCGGCGTGGAGGTGGCGAAGTTCCGGCCGGTGCGATGGTACGCGCTCGAGAAGGCGTATGCGCGATCGCACATTCGCGTCGTCGTCGTCGACGGGCGCATTGCGTACACCGGCGGGTTCGGGATGGACGACAAGTGGCTGGGCGACGGGCGTCACGAGAATCAGTGGCGCGAGACGAACGTGCGGTTCACGGGCCCCGCGGTGCTGCAGCTCCAGGCGACGTTCGCCGCGGGGTGGGCCGAAGCGACCGGCGAGCTTCTCACGGGCCCAAAGCTGTTTCCCCCGCCGTGCGATGACGTCGACGACCCGCAAACGATGCGTGCCGCCGTGATCCACACGGCGCCGACGATCGGGAGCACCGCCGCCGAGCGCCTTCTTGCCCTCTCGATCGTTGGGGCGCGGCGGTCGCTCTACATCACGAACGCCTACTTTGTGCCGGACGACGACTTCACGCGGCTCCTCGGCGAAACCGCTCAGCGCGGGGTCGATGTTCGGATCCTGACGGCCGGGCCGAAAAACGACGTCAAGAGCACGTGGTACGCCGGCCGCGCACGCTACGAGCAACTGCTCGAGCGCGGGGTACGCATCTTCTGGTACGAGCCGGCCATGATTCACGCGAAGGCGTTCGTCGTGGACGGCTGCTGGGCGTCCGTGGGGACCATGAACTTCGACAACCGATCGCTCGCCTTCAACGACGAGTCGAACCTCCTGGTGCTCGACGAACGGTTCGGCGCATCGCTCGGCGACGTCTTCTTCGATGACCTCACGCGCTCGAAGGAAGTGACGCTCGAGTCGTTTCGGCGGCGGCCGTTTCACGAGCGACTCCTCGAGTGGGGCGCGAGTCGCCTCGCGCGCGTGTTGTAGATTCCCGCCATGGACAACGAGACGCACGACCGCGTTCGGCTCGACAAGTGGCTCTGGGCGGCGCGGTTCTACAAGACGCGCGGACTCGCGGCCGACGCCATCGACGGTGGCAAGGTCGAGGTCAACGATGTGCGCGCGAAGCGCGCGAAGATGGTCCAGGTGGGCGACGCGGTGCGCATCCGGCAATCGCCGTTCGAGCACGTGGTGATCGTCCGCGGCGTGTCGGAGCGCCGCGGGCCGGCGAGCGTGGCCGCGACGCTCTACGAGGAAAGCGCCGAGAGCAAAGCGAAGCGTGAGGCGCTCGTGACCCAGATTCGCAGCATGCCGAGCGGCGACTGGGAGACCGGACGCCCGACGAAGCGCGATCGTCGAGAGATCGAGCGGTTCCGGAAACGCTAGCTGTCGGAGTGGAGGCGCTCCAGAGCCGCAGCTCTTGTCATTCCGAGTGCAGCGAGGAATGACACTCAGGCCGTAGCGAGGCTCTCGAGCGTCGCCCGGTCCAGGCGGTGACCGCCGGGGAACCTAACGAGCCGCGCGGCAATGCCCGCGTCGGTGAACCGGCCGACCTGCGTCTCCGCGTTCGCCCACGTCGCAAGCTCGTCACGCTCCCCTGCCACGAACGTGACGACAGCGCCATCGAGACGAGGCGCCAGTGCCGCCACGTCCACGTCCGGCGGAAAGGATCCCGCCCAACACACGAGCTCGTCCGCGCGACTCCGGCCGTACGCCATCCAGCGGCCGACGGTCGCGACCCCCTGCGAGAAGCCGAGCGCGCGCAACCTGACGCGAGTGTCCCCGCTGTCGTCGCCGGGCCCGCCGCCCAAACGTGCACACAGTGCGTCGTGAAGCTGGTCGAGGTACGCCACGTGGTCCGCGATCTCGTGCTCCCGGTCCTCGCGCGTCATCCACGTCGCACCGACGCGCGGGGGCGGATCGGTTGCGCCGAGCGTTCGGTCGAGATAGAAGCGGGAGAGCCCTTCGGGCGCAACGATGAGTCGCGACGGCGCCGCGATCGGCGCGAATGCCTCGAGAAACGATGAGGCGAGCTGACCGTAGCCGTGACACACGACCCACAGCTCTCGCACCACTGCCGAGAGCTCCCCGAGGGTGAAGTACCGTGCCGTCCGGCGCACGGCAATGTGATGCTCGGTGATCACGTCCGGGGCTTCACGAGCAGCTGTTGGCCCACCTGAATGCGCGGGCCGGGCAACCGATTCCACTCCTGCAGCTGTTCCACGGTGACGTTGTACTGGCGCGCGAGCGACTCGAGCGCCTCGCCTCGTTGAACAGTATGGTAAACCGGACGTCGCGTGTTCACCGCGAGCGCGATCGCCTCCTGTCGTTCGCGCTCCGTCGAGTCGCGAATGGCCTTCTGTTGCTGACGCATGCTCGAGAGGACGCTATCGAGCCGCGGCAGCTCGCTCGCCGCGACGCCGAACGTCCGCTCCTGGGTCGGCGACCGGACGATGATGCCCGTCGCGGTGCCGAGGAACACCTTGCCTCGCCACACGTCGATAGGACGGTCGTAGGGAAACGACGACTGCTCGAGCAGCTGCGGCTCCGGCTCACGTGGCAAAATGCCTTCGGGCGGGACGCCGAGGTACGCAAGCCGGCGGTTCGTTGCCGCGAGCACGCCGTGCGTCACCCGAAAGTAATTCCACCAGTGTCGTGCGATCACCGGCGTGCGCCAGTCGATCGTTTCGCCGCGCTCGAGCGTGAGCTCCAACTCACGGTTCGCGATACGCGCCGACCCCTCGGCATCACCGCGGTGGATGAAGAGCAGAACGCCCACGGTGCCGAGCACGAGCACCAGTCCGCCGCTCCACGCGGACACGCGGAGGGCGACGCGCCATCGGCGGTGCGGCGGTCCCGGAGGCCGCGGCCGTCGCGCGGCGACCTCCATCTCTTCGGTCCACCCCGTCGAATGCGCCGTGTACGGCGGCTCGGTGAGCTGACTCACGACGTGTCCTCGAGAAGTCGTCCCCGTGACGGCGAGCGTAGAACGACGCACGGCTCCGCGCAAGCACGGAGCCGTCGTTCGCGCGTATCGGCCGAGCTCAGTGTCAGTGAGCCGCTGGGCGATGCGTCGTATCGGCGCCTTCGACGCCGGGCGATTGACGCCGGTACTCGGCTGTCACGTCGGTCGGCGAGCGGAAGGTCGCACGGTGAATCAGTCCCGCGGTCACAAAGGCCCCGACCGCCAGCAGGGTGATGAAGATGGCGAACGGCCACCCCCGCGAGAAGTTTCCCTCGATGCGTCTATCGACGTGATCTGCCATGACAGTAAGGTCGGAAATCGGGCGCCAGTCGTGGACGGCTGAATCTAGTGCAACCGGGGTGCACGGGCCTAGGGGTCCCGGGCATCGGGCGAGCCTACCGCCGGAGCGCGGCGGCCCGCGCGGCCCCGTCCCGAGAGACTCGCGCCGCCGCGGCGGAGATAGCGCGGCCCGTCTCGGCCGACGCGCCACCCACCTCGATATCGGCCATGGAGCGCAGGGCGTCGCGGTACCAGTTCGACCACGTCTCGAGGATCAGCCGTTCGCGTCCGCGATCGGCGCCACCCGCCACGGCGGCGCGCGACAGCGCGGCCTCGGTGTCGAGCCGCGCGATGGCCGCCTGCTCCACCTCGGCCACGAGCGCGCGCGCCGTGGGGCCGTCGGCCGACGCGAGCGTCAGCGCCGAGACGAGCGCCGACACGCCTACGTTGGCGAGCTCACGCGGCGAGACGTTAGGCAGCCGGTCGTTGTCGGTATGGTAGAAGACGTCGGTGAAGTGCCAGAACAGGAGCCCCGGCTTCTTCGCATCGAGGAACGGGACGTGATCGCTTCCGCCCTCGAACGGATTCGTGCGCACGACCCACCCCGTGACGGCCGCCTGATCGAGGCACCGGCGCAGCACGAAATCATTGAAGTAGTGAGGCGTGAGCTGGTCGATTCGCA
>DASURJ010000801.1:0-2679 GCA_036280115.1 Gemmatimonadaceae bacterium | reverse complement strand
GAGGCGCTCCCCGGCCGCCATGGCCTTCGCCGCGTCGTGGTTGAGGCGCTGCATGCCGGACGCGTCGTCCGAGTGCACGATCGCGCGCGCACCAGCCGCGGCGACCATCGCGAGGTTGGCGCGGACACCGTCCATCGCCTCCATCTTGAAGCCGCCCCAGTCGGACCACAGCGACGCGGAGATGCCTTCCTTCGCCAGCAGGTCGGCGATCTTGTACGCCTCCACCCCGTGGTGGAACGAGCGGATCTTGTAGCCGAACTCCTTCGCGATGTCGATCATCTGCGCCATCTCATCGGCGCGGTAGCAGTGGTTCTGCACGAAGATGTTTCCGCGGAGTACCTCCGCGAGCGTCTCGAGCCCGAGGTCCCGCGTCGGCGGATCGCCCTGCCGGTCGGCGTTCCACTTGTCCCAGCGCCGTCGATACGCTTCCGCCTGGATCCAGGCCGCGCGATACCCCGCGACGTTTCCCATGCGCGTCGACGGGCCGCGCTGCGCGTACACCCGCTTCGGGTTCTCGCCGCACGCCATCTTGAGCCCGTACTTTGCGCCGGGGAACTTCATCGCCTGCACGGTGCGCGCGGGAACCATCTTCAGGATCACGCTGCGTCCGCCGATGAGGTTCGCCGAGCCGGGGAGGACCTGCGCGGTCGTGACCCCACTCGCGAGCGCGCGCGGGAACTGCGGGTCCTGCGGCCACACAGAGTGCTCGGCCCACACGTTGGCCGTGACCGGGTTTGTGGCTTCGTTCCCGTCGGAGAGCGCGTCGACGCCGGGCGCCGCATACACCCCGAGGTGCGTGTGGCTGTCGATGATTCCCGGCGTGACGTATTTGCCGCGCCCGTCCACGACGTCCGCGTCGGCAGGCGCGCTGACCGTGACGCCGACCGCCGCGATCTTCCCATCGCGGAGAAGAACGCTGCCGTTCCTGATCGCCGGCCCGGCGGCGGTCATGATCGTCACGTCGCGGATGAGCGTCGGCCGGGTCGTCGGCGCGACGTACGTGCTCGGAAAGGGATCGGCGTTAGGCGCCGACACGCCGCCGGGGCCGACCGGCGCCCGGGCGGTATCGGTCCGCGCGGCAGCCGGTGCCGTCTGGCGGGGTGTGGGCGCAGTCGTTATTTGCGCCGGTGCGCACGCCGAGATGATCCCCACGACGGCGACGACGCGCGTGCGCATTACCTGGGTTCGCATTGCTCGAGTTGGCATTGCGAGCTTGGTCTCCTGCTGAGGTACACGTGACAGGACTGGAGGCGGCGAAGATGGGCCGGGCCACCGGCGATTGCGAGATTCAACGGGTCCGGCGCGCGTCAACGAGCGCGCGCATGGCTCGGGGGGTATCTGTGCAGATGCCATCGATGCCCCAGTCCACGAGCCGATCGGCGACTCGCGCGTCATTCACCGTCCATGCGATGACCCGACGACCGTCGCCGTGAACGAGCCGAATGAGCGCTTCATCGACCAGCTCCCAGTGTTGCCAGAGGTCTCGCGCGAGCGCGTCGCGCATGGGGCGAATCGGGTCCACCGGGTAGCTCGTCTGAAGAATGCCGGTCGGGATGTCGGGGGCGATTTCGGCGACGCGCCGGGCGACGCGATGGTCGAAGCTGTGAACGGCACATCGACGATCCGACGCGCGGATGGCGGTGACCACCTCGGTCTCGATCCCGGTGACCTTCACTTCGACGTAAACCATGGCCGATTTCGGAGCCTCGAGCAGCACCTCGGCCAGCGTGGGCACGCGCTCGCCCGCGACCGGCACAGCTTGCACCTCGGCCAGCGTCGATTCGGCAATACGGATCGTCGGTCCCGAGTCTGCGGGTCGCGCGTTGGTCGAGGGGTCGTGGTGCACCACCACCACGCGGTCGGCCGTGGCGTGGACGTCGAGCTCGATGCCGTCGGCGCCATCGTGGAAGGCACGCTGGAACGACGGAAGGGTATTCTCGCGGAACTCCCGCGGCGAGCCGCGGTGCCCGATGACCTCGGCGGGAGCCAGCCCGCGTTCGTTCGTGTAAGCCATTGACCCGCGCGAACCTAGACATGGCCGCCTCGGGCGTCAAGCGAGCATTAACGTCCCGCCCACGCGGGCGTCCAATGAATTGAACCGCATGGGCCAGGACCGTGACCCACAGGACGATTCCACCGATGTCGCACTCATCGCCCGGTGGAAGGCCGGCGACGAGCGAGCTGCCAGCATGCTGGTGGAGCGTCACGCGCCGGCGCTCGCCCGTTTCGCGATCAGTCTCGGTGAGCGCACGGACGTCGAGGAAGTCGTTCAGGATACGTTCGTGCGCGCGTTCGGCTCGATCGATTCCTTCCGTGCCGACAGCGCGCTGCGAACCTGGTTGTTCACGATCGAGCGCCGCCTGATCCTCGACCGCCGGCGCGCCGAGCGCCGGAATCGAGAGGACGCGTCGATCGATGACACCGATCCAGCGACGGAGTTCGACGCCCTCGATGGGCTGGTGGCGGAAGAGGCAGAGGCGCGCGTCGCGAGAGCGGTCGAGCAGTTGTCGCGGTTGCAGCGGGAGGTGTTCCTGTTGCGGGTGAACGAGGGATTGTCGTACAAGGAGATCGCCGAAGTCGTTGGAAGCACGGAAGGCGCAGCGCGAGTGCATTATCACAACGCAATGCGAGCCGTGAAGGAGCTACTCTATGTCTGACTGCGCGAACGTCGAGATGCGT
>DASURJ010000800.1:0-13530 GCA_036280115.1 Gemmatimonadaceae bacterium | reverse complement strand
CGGCGCATCTTTCCTGCGCCCTCCAGCAACCGGCGCCATGACAATCCCCCGCACCCGTTTCATTTACCGCTCACACAACGGAAGCGCGTTCAGCCGCGCCGCCCTGCTCGTCGCCGCGCTGGCGCTGGCAGCCTGTGGCGGTACCGAGAGCCGGAGCACCGGCGACTCGTCAGGCAGCGGCGACCGCCGGCTCGTTGTCTTCAACGCCGGCAGCCTCGCCATCCCGCTCCGAGCCGCGCTCGACAGCTTCGCCGCGCGCGAAGGCGTCACCATCGACCAGGAGAACGCCGGTAGCCTCGAGACCGCGCGGAAGCTGACCGAGCTCGGGAAGATCCCCGACCTCGTGGGCGTGGCCGACTACGAGGTCATCCCCCTCCTCCTCATCCCCGACCACGCGTCGTGGTACGCGAAGTTCGCGCGCAACCGCATGGTGCTCGCGTACACCGACCGCTCGCGCGGCGCCTCGGAGATCAACGGCGACAACTGGTGGCAGGTCGTCACACGTCCCGGCGTGCAGGTGGGACGCGCAGATCCGAGCCTCGACCCTAACGGGTATCGCACGCTCCTCGTGTGGCAGCTGGCCGAGCGGCACTACAACCAGCCGGGGCTCGCGTCGCGACTGCTGACGACGGCGCCCGCGCGTAACGTGCGCCCCAAAGAGGCGGACCTGGTTGGACTCCTCGAGGCCGGCGAGTTCGACTACATCTGGTCGTACGAGTCGATCGCGAAGGGCATCGGCCTCCGGTACGTCGTCCTTCCCGACGCCATCGACCTGAGCGCGCCCGCCGACTCGGCCACGTACGCCGTCGCGTCGGTGCGAGTGGCCGGCAAGACGCCGCGCGACTCGATCACCATACGCGGACAGCCGATCGTCTACGCCTTCACCATCCCCACACGCGCGCCGCACCCCGCGGTGGCCGTACAATTCGCCGCGTACCTTGCGTCCCCTGACGGACGACGCGTCCTGCGCGGCGCGCAGCTCGACGTGCTCGATCCCTATATCATTGTGGGCACCGGAGCACCGGCCGAGCTCACCGCCGTACCGGTGCGCTAACTTGGTGCATGTGCATTTGTCTCTCCACCGGCTCATGGTTGTCCGCCCTGCTCGTGATCGCCCTACCGCTCGCGGCCCAGTCGCGCCCGGGGGATTCGACCGCTACCGTTCGCGTACGCGTCCAGCACGACGGAGCACCCGTCAGCGGGGCGATCGTTCGTAGCGGCAGCGTCGCGCAGCAGACCGACGCAAGCGGCCAGGCGAGCCTGCGCCTCCCGCTGGGGAGCCACGACATCATCACCTCACGGCTCGGCTTCGTACCCGACACCGTGGCCATCACGCTCTCGGCGGGGCAAGACACCTCCATTACTATCGCGCTCGAGGCACAGGCGGCGGAGATGGAGAGCGTCGTCATCACCTCCACACGAACCGCCCGGCGCGTGGAGGATTCGCCGCTCCGCGTCGAGGTCGTGGACGAGGAGGAGGTGGCCGAGAAGACCGCGATGACGCCGGGGGACATCGCGATGATGTTGAACGAGACGTCGGGACTGCGCGTGCAGACGACGTCGCCGTCGTTAGGCGGCGCCAGCGTTCGCGTGCAGGGGCTGCGCGGTCGTTACACGCTGCTCCTCGCTGACGGCCTTCCCCTCTACGGGGGACAGGCGGGCGGGCTCGGGCTCCTACAGATCCCGCCGGTGGACCTCGCGCGCGCCGAAGTCATCAAGGGCACCGCGTCCGCCCTGTACGGTTCCAGCGCATTGGGCGGCGTCGTGAACCTCGTCTCACGCCGGCCGGACGACGAGCCCACGCGCGAGCTCCTCGTCAACCAGACGAGCCGAGGCGGCAGCGATCTCGTGGTGTTCGCGAGTCAGCGGCTCGGATCGTCCGACGACGATGAGAAGCCGCTCGGCGGCTCGCTGCTCGTCTCGGCGCATCGCCAGCGCGCGAACGACCTCGACGACGACGGCTGGGCCGACATGCCGGAGTACGAGCGACTCGTGGCCCGTCCGCGGCTCTTCGTCGATCGCGGCCCGCAGTCGGTGTTCGCGACACTCGGCGTGACGGCCGAGGATCGTGACGGCGGGACGCTCGACGACCGTGTGGCGCCGGACGGGCTGCCGTACGTCGAGGCGCTTCGCACCCGGCGGGTGGATGCGGGGGCCGTCGGGCGCTGGGTCCTCGGCGCGCGGGACGTCCTGGCGGTGCGCGGATCGGCAGTTGAGCAGCGGCACCGCCACCGGTTCGGTCCCTCGAGAGAGCACGACCGCCATCGCACCTGGTTCACGGAGGCGTCGCTCGCGCTGCCTCGGGGCCTCTGGACGTACGTCGTCGGTGCCGCGTACCAGTCGGAGAGGTACCGGAACGAGGACGTCGCCGGGTTCGATTTCGACTTTCGTGTCCCGTCGGTGTTCGCGCAGGCGGATGTCGATCCGGCGCGGTGGCTCGCGCTCTCGGCGAGCGCGCGCACCGACTGGCATAACGAGTACGCGACCATCGTGAGCCCGCGCGTCTCGGCGCTGTTGCGGATGCCCGGGTCATCACTCGCTGGCTGGACGGTGCGGCTGTCGGGGGGCGGTGGGACGTTCGCGCCGGTGCCGTTCACCGAGGAGACGGAGGTGTCCGGGCTCGCGGCATTGCGTCCGCTCGAGGGGCTGGAGGCAGAGCGGGCGCTGGGTGGATCGGTCGACGTGAACGGGCCGGTGCGCACGCGATTCGGGGACTTCGAACTGAACGCGACACTGTTCGCGTCGCGGCTCTCTCACGCCGTCGCCGCGATCGAGATCGATGCCGTGCCCGACTCGCCGGAGCCGCCGCCGCTCGTGCTGGTCAATGCGCCGCTCATGGCGCGCACGTGGGGGGCCGAGCTGCTCGCCCGCCTCGTTCGCGGCCCGGCGCGGGTCACGGCCACGTACGCGTACCTGCGGGCGACGGAGTGGGACCCAGACGCCGGCGGCGACGTCAGGCGTGACGTCCCGCTCGCGCCACGACACACGGCCGGCGTCGTGGGGAGCCTCGAGGAGGAGGAGCAGTATCGTGTTGGCCTGGAAGTCTACTACACGGGGCGTCAGGCGCTCGAGGACAACCCGTATCGCGCGACCAGCCGGCCGTACGTCGTCGTCGGCCTGCTCGGCGAGCGGTGGGTCGCGACTCCGGCCGGCGTCGCACGGGTCTTTCTCAACCTCGAGAACATCGGCAACGTGCGGCAGACACGGTACGACCCACTCCTCCTCCCCGCGCGCGGCAAGGGCGGCCGCTGGACCACCGACGCGTGGACGGAGCTCAGCGGCTTCACGCTGAACGGTGGGGTGCGTCTCACGCTCTGACTGCCTGACGAGTGACCATGGTCGAGATCCGCGTTGCGCGCCCCGGTGACGCTCCGGCGATCGCCGACATCTACAATCAGGGGATTCGTGGCCGCATGGCGACGTTCGAGACGCGCGAGCGGTCGGCAGCCGATATCGAAGGATGGTTCGCGAGCGCGCAGTACCCGATTCTCGTCGCGGAGCGCGAGGGCGGGGTTGTGGGATTCGTGGCGGCGTCGTCGTACCGCCCGCGCGACTGCTATCGCGGCATCGCGGAGTTCTCGGTCTATGTGGCCGAGTCGGCGCGCGGAATGCGCGTCGGCGACCGCCTCATGGCGGCGTTCATCCCGGCGCTCGAGGAGGCGGGGTTCTGGAAGGTGCTGTCGCGCATCTTCCCCGAGAACGAGGCGTCACGCGCGTTATGCAGGCGGCATGGGTTCCGTGAGGTCGGCGTTTACCAACGGCATGCCCAGCTCGACGGGGTGTGGAGGGATGTCGTCATCGTCGAGCGACTCGTTGGACGAGCGGCCGAGAGCGAGACCAGTCGGTAGCTGGGTGCGACAGGTGGTTCGCTCGCGCGGAAGGCCTCCATCGGACCGCTTGACATATCAACGGTTGTTGATATATACTCGGGCCATGCCTTCTACTGCCGTCCGAGGCCGGGTCGATCAGGCGTCCAGGGCCCAACTCTTTCACGCGCTGTCCGACGAGACGCGCCTCGCGGTGCTCGACATGCTGCGTGGCGGGGAGCGGTGCGTCTGCGACCTTCAGGGGGACCTCGATGCCGCGCAGTCCAGGCTGTCGTTCCACCTCAAGGTATTACGTGACGCGGGGCTCGTGACGGACAGGAAGGAGGGGCGTTGGTCGTATTACACGCTTGTTGCGGAGCGGCTCGCCGAGGCCGAGGCGTACCTCGCGGAGCTGCAGCGGCCGCGAGCCCTGGCGCCGTCGCTCGTTCAGCTGGATCGATCCAACCGCGCGAGTGGCTCGAGCCGTCGTGCGCCGCGTTTCGCGGGCGGGAGCCGTGGGACACGGAGCTCGTGCTGCTAGTGGGTACGGGTGTCATTCCGAGCGAAGGCGCGAAGCGCCGCAGTCGAGGAATGGCACTGGTGCTGGCTGGGGGTCCCTCTTTCGGGACGACGGCGATTCCTCCCTGCGCTCGGAATGACACGGAGACAATCGACCCGGTTTTTTGTGGGCAATACATCAACAATTCTTGATACAACTGGAGACACGCAATGACCGCCCCCTACGCTTCCCCGTCCCGATCCATGCCTAACGGCGCCCGCCTCCCCGTGGCGGTCATTGGCGCCGGGCCGATTGGGCTTGCCGCAGCCGCCCATCTGCTCGAGAAGGGTGAGACGCCACTCGTGCTCGAGGCCGGCGATGCGGTCGGGGCCGCCATTCGGGAGTGGTCGCACGTGCGCCTCTTCTCCCCGTGGAAGTTCCTCGTGGACCCGGCGGCCCGCCGCCTGCTCGAGCCTACCGGATGGACGATGCCGGATCCGGAGCATCTGCCCACGGGCGGGGAGCTGCTCGATCAGTACCTCGAGCCGCTCGCCCGGCTGCCGATCATGGCGCGGCACGTTCGCGTGGGGAGTCGAGTCACGTCTGTCTCGCGGCGTGGGTTCGACAAGGTGAAGACGACCGGCCGCGCGGACGCACCGTTCGAGGTCGTCGTGCAGGCACTCGACGGCCGGACGGAGCGAGTCCAGGCGCGTGCGGTGATCGACGCGTCGGGAACCTGGTTCGCACCCAACCCGTTAGGCGCGAGCGGCCTCGTCGCGGCTGGCGAAGTGGAGCACGCGAACCGCGTGCGGTACGGGATCCCCGATGTCCTCGGACGCGAGCGCGCGCGGTACGCGGGGCGCCGCACCGTCGTCGTCGGCAGCGGGCATTCGGCGTTCAACGCGCTCCTCGACCTGGCGTCGCTCGCCGACGAGGCGCCTGGAACCGAGCTCGTATGGGCGGTCCGCCGCCAGGACATCGGCCTCATGTTCGGCGGCGGCCAGAAGGACCAGCTCGAGGCCCGTGGCGCGTTAGGCACGCGCCTCGGCCGCCTCGTCGAGCGCGGTCGCGTCCGGCTCATCACCGGCTTTCGGGCCGTCCGCGTGCAGCCCCTTGGCGCCGCGGTCACGATCGAGAGCGACGACGGAAGCAACCTGGGACCGGTGGACGAGATTATCGTCGCCACGGGGTTTCGGCCCGACCTCACCCTCGCTCGCGAGCTCCGTCTCGAGCTCGACCCGTGGCTCGAGGCGCCAGTGCGGCTGGCGCCACTCATCGACCCCAACGTCCACAGCTGCGGTACCGTCTATCCCCACGGGGCGACGGAGCTAGCGCATCCCGAGCAGGACTACTACGTCGTTGGCATGAAGAGCTACGGGCGCGCTCCGACGTTCCTGCTGCTCACCGGGTACGAGCAGGTGCGGTCGGTTGCGTGCGCGCTCGTCGGCGACGAGGCCGGCGCGAGGAACGTCGAACTGGTGCTGCCCGAGACGGGCGTGTGCCAGACGGATCTCGTAGGCGGAACGGCGTGCTGCTCGACCGCGCCGGTCGCACCAACCGCGCTCGGCCGTGCGCGTAAGCGCTCGACGGCACCCCGCGAGGCAAGGCCAGTCGTTGCAGCGCCGGCTGCCGCCGTGGCGGCACCAGAACCGACAGCTGTCGCGCCGGCGTGCGGGTGTGGTTGCAACGGGAACTGCGACGATCACTGCGACGACACGTGCCGGGCGGACGCGAAGGCAACGGTCGCGGCGGGTGCTTCGGCCTGCTGCGCGTGAACGCTGTTGTCACTCCGAGCGTAGCGAGCAATGACATCCACCCCCGCGTGGTGGCCGCGGCGCTGGTACTACGGGTGGGCGCTCGTCATCGCGCTCGGCGTCACCGCGACCGTCTCGTACGGCATCCTGGCGTACGGCTTCGCGGTTTTCATCACGCCCATGGGCGAGGAGCTCGGCTGGTCGAAGGCGCAGATCACCGGCGCATTCTCCGTCTCGCAACTCGTGCTCGGCGTCGTGGCGATACCGTTAGGCCGCTGGGTGGATCGTCGGGGCGCGCGTGCGCTCATGACGGCTGGATCGGTCCTCGCGACGATCCTCCTCATCGCGTGGTCTCGCGTTCAATCGCTCGAGGCCTTCTACCTGATCTGGGCAATGATGGGCGTGGCGCTCGCGGCGGTGCTCTACGAGCCGGCGTTCGCCGTTGTCGCCACGTGGTTCCGACACGGCCGCGGTCGCGCCCTGACCCTGCTCACGTTCATCGGCGGCTTTGCGTCGGTGGTCTTTGTGCCGCTGACGACCACGCTCGTGAGCCGGTTCGGCTGGCGATCGGCGCTCGTGTGGCTGGCGGCCATCTACGCCGCTCTCACCGTGGTACCGCACGCACTCGTTTTGCGCCGGCGGCCCGCCGACCTCGGTCTCGTTCCCGACGGCAATACCCGAGCGCCGAGCGGGCGTGAAGCGATCGACCCGGTGGTGGCCGGACACTCCTCACCTGACGAATCGTTCCCGTCGGCGACCGCCGTCGTTCGTAGTCGCCCGTTCCGGTGGCTGGCGCTCGCGTTCGCGCTCGCTGCGCTGAGCTCGACGGTCGTCACAGTCCACTTCGTCCCACTCCTCATCGAGCGCGGGTTCAGCCCGGCGTTCGCGGGGGGCGCGATGGGTGTCCTCGGTCTCATGGCGCTCCCGGGGCGGCTCATCTTCACTCCGCTGGGCGACCGCCTGCCGCGAGCTTCGGTAACCGCTTCGATATTCGTGCTCCAGATACCGGCGCTCGCCGCCATGCTGCTGAGCGAGAGCGCACTCGCCGTCTGGGTATTCGTGCTGCTGTTCGGCGCCGGGTTCGGCGCCATCACACCGGCCCGCGCGGCGCTGCTGGCCGACCGGTTCGGGCACGCGAACTACGGCAGCATCAGCGGCGTGCTCGCGTTGCTCGTTGCGTTCGCCCGCGCGGTGGCGCCGGTCGGCGCGTCGGTCGTCTACGAGGCGAGTCGAGCCACGGGCGTCCTGCCCGGCTATGACGCCGTACTCGCCGCGCTGCTGCTCGTAACCGCCGGCGCCGCCGCGGCAGTGCTCGCGTCCGCCTAACGACCGGCGCGCGCGGCGCTAACCGCCGGTGTCGCCGACCGGCGCGGCCACCGGCTTCGACTGCGGCGATCCGTACTGACGGAGCCAGATGGAGAGGATCACCAGCACGCCGACGGAGAAGAACTCGCTCTGCCAGTTCTGGAACGACTCGAACCAGAATCGACTCGTGGCGACGTAGCCGAGGACCGAGACCGTCGCCCCGCCGTGCTGTTGCTGTTCCTCGTTGTAATCCATGGCGCCGCCGACCGCGTGCATGACGAACGAGACAGCGAACAGGGCGAACAGCACAATGGTCAGCGAGTGCTTGTAGAGCGCGAGGGGGAGGCCGCCATACCGCACGGGCCAGGGCGCATCCGGGTCGTCGCGCGCGTCGCGGGGATCCTGATCGACGGCCTCGGACGCCTCGAGCCGCTTCGACTCGGACGAGCCTCGCTGGTAGAGGAGCGCGGTGAGTACGACGAAGAGCCCCATCTGCAGAAACTCGGACTCCCAGTTCTCGGCCGTCGCTTCGATGAACGCGCCGCTCTGTAGGTACTGCCCGAGCGTGATAGGGGCCTCGGCGTGTGCGACCTGCTCCTGGTTGAAGTGGCGATGGCCGGCCAGCACCTGTCCGGCGAATGAGAAGAGGAAGAGCCCGAACGCGGCGAGGCTGAGGCCGTTCTCGAAAACGAACCGGCGAAACCCGCTGCGCTGTTCGAGCCGCTTCACGCGCGCCTCGGCCGTTTTCTTCGCGGACCCGGCGGTGCGCTCCTGTTCGTCCTGCTGAGCCTTCCGGTTCGCTCGCTCGACCCTTCGTCGAACTCGCTGTCTCGGATTGGTTGCCATTGCCCCTCCTGATACTCGTGATTCAGGGCAAGTCGTATTCCCGATTTGGTCGGTTTTTGCTACGAAATTGGGCTCCGAGTTTCATCGCGTCCGGTATACATCGCGACCGGTCCAGGTGGGAAAGGCAGGAGACGGGATGGACGGGATGAGACAGGATTACGACGATGACTCGGGCGGCGGTCGGTCGCTTGCGCCAGCGGCCTGAAAGAGAGGGGGAAAGGCTCCAAAGGACGGTAGCCCGGGCGGCAGTTCCCCATCACTCTACGGCCTTGGCGCGAGCGCGGGTCCCGGTCCGGGACCGATCCCCTCATCCCCCTCATCCGTTTCCCCTCTTCTGAATGCCGACCCCCACAATGAAGGGGGCTGCGGGCGCGGCCGCTTGCCACGTTCGAAGTATCAGGATCGTGGACTGGCCCGGCGCGGGACGCTGCGTAGCTTGGACTCGTTGCTTCCATTGCCCCGCCTGGTCGCATCATGAGGTCAGCCACCCAGCCCGCCGCATTCCATCATGCTTCGGTTTCGCACTTCCGTGTTTCGCTTCCTCGCTCTGGTGGTCGCCGGCGCCGTAGCCGTGGCAGGCTGCACCGTGAATCACGACGACGAAACGCCAGCCCGCGGTCAGAGTAGGGTCATCGTCACGGCGGCGACCTCGTTCGACCTTTCGGCACGCCTAACGCCTGGGCCTATGAGCTCGGTGGTGCGGACTGCGAGTTCCAGTGGCAACGAGCGCACACCACCGCACGCGCTCGCCGCAGCCAACCACGAGGGCGATGAAGATCAGGGGGCGGCGGCGGTGGTTCCGACGATCACCGTTCCGCGCGGGTCGGCCGAGGTGGAGCAGACGACCTCTGGGACGCGCGCGCCGGCGCGGCTCGTCGCGAGCTTCGATGGGCTCGGTGTTGGGTTCGTCGGCCCCCAGGGGTCATCGACCCAGCGGAATCCATCGGACAACACGATCGCCGTGGGCCCCGATCACATCGTGCAGATCGTGAACACGCGTATGGCGATCTTCACGAAGAAGGGGAAGCAGTTCGACACGACCGGGAAGGTGCTGTACGGCCCGGTGGAGACCCGCACCGTGTTCAGGGGTTTCGGCGGCGGATGCGAGGCGCGCAACAACGGCGACGCCGTCGCGCGTTACGATCAGCTCGCCGACCGGTGGCTCATCGTCATGCCGATCTTCAGCCGCCTTCCCGTTAGGCCCGACGACCCGCCGGCGCCGAAGCCCGGTGAGCCGGCGACCGCGAGCGTGCAGGGGCGGTCCGGGCAGCCGGGCGAAGCGACACGCCTGTACGAGCCGCCGCCCCCGCCGCCGGAGAGTGCCAACGCTGCCCGCCAGCGGCCGCCCGGTGTGCGACCGCCGCGCGACTCGGGGCTCTACGCGATGTGCTACGCGTTGAGCGTCGGTCCCGACCCGTTTGGCCCCTACTATAGATATGAGTTCGTGCGGCCGCTCTTCCCCGATTACCCACGTCCTGCGGTGTGGCCCGACGGCTACTACGTGCCGACGAGCACGGGGGACGACGTGATCGAGAAGCACGCGTGTGTCGTGGACCGCGCGAGGATGTTGAGGGGCGAGGCGGCGACGGAGCAGTGCGTCATCATCGCCGACGTGAACTTTCTCAACAATGCCGACCTGGACGGTAAGGAGCTTCCGCCGCCCGGCGCTCCGAACATCATGATGGCCACCGGGGGCACGCAGCTGCGGAAGATCATGGAGGACGACGGCATCTACGTGTGGACGTTCAAGGTCGACTGGGACGACCCGTCGCGGACGAAGGTCGTGGGCCCAACGAAGATTCCGGTCGCGCCGTACCGGTACCTCTGCGACGGCCAGCTCACGAACTGCGTCCCGCAGCCGGGGACAGAGCGCCGCCTCGATGCGCAGGGCGACAAGATCATGGCACGTCTCGTCTACCGGCGCATCGGCGACCGCGAGTCGATCGTCGCGGTACACTCGGTGAACACGTCAGCCGGCGGCGGTGGCGTGCGATGGTACGAGTTCCGCCTCGACGGAGAGCGCAACGTCACGCTCCACCAGCAGGGGACGTACGCCCCCGAGGGCTTCTTCCGCTGGATGGCGAGTCCCGCGATCGACCGTTTCGGCAACATCGGAATCGGCTATTCGTTCGGCGGTACCCCTCATTTCGCCGGCCAGCGTTTCGCGGGTCGCGGGGAGGACGATCCGAAGGGCCAGCTCACGCTGCGAGAGACGATCCTCGTGGAAGGCGAAGGGGCCCAGACGAATACGCTGCGCTGGGAGGACTACACGCAGACGGCCGTGGACCCGAGCGACGACTGCACGATCTGGTACGTGGGTGACTACCTGAAGAAGGATGCGGTGAACTACTCGACCCGCATCGGCGCGTTCCGGATGCCGGGGTGTGAGTAGACCGCTCGGTCGTTAGGGTTCCGCCGATCGATGTGACGCATCGGGTGACGCGCGGGTAAAGCGTACATAGCGTCAGCGACAGAGCGCGTCAGCGTCACATCTCGCATCGAGGTGGTCCAATGACGACCCGCACCCTCGGGGCCCCGTGCCACGCGGGCTCTTGGCGTCAGGCCAGAGCAGTCGCGTGTCGAATCGCGGTTCTCACCCTGGCCCCCGGCGCGACCAGCTCGGCACATGCGCAGCTCATTGCCGTGAAGACCGCCCCCATCGCCGACGGCGGCCAGTTCGCCGTCCTCCCCTCGGCGAACCTTGGCATGGGCGGACTCTCGATCGCGCTTCCCGATTCCACGTTCGATGCGTTCACGAATCCCGCGAAGGGGAGTCGATTCCACAACGTGCGTGTGTTCGGCGCCCCAACGTTTTTCTCGGTGTCGCGCGGGGCCGGCGGTGGCCTCACGCTACCGATCGGCGCCGCGCTCTCGTCGGGATCGTGGTTCACGCAGTTCGCCGTGGCCATGCAGGAGCTCGACCGCATACAGTCGAACGGTGTCGGCGGACCGGTTCTGGCCGGCGTCGCCGATGTGCAGGGCACGTCGGAGCCCGACGAGCCATCGCGCAGCAACCGGTACGTGCACGGCACGCTCGGCCGCCGGTTCGGGGCCGTCGCCGTGGCCGCGAGCGGCTCGTGGTGGCGGTTGAACGCGATGGACGGCGTCGAGCTCTATTACCCCCGTAGCCAGAGCGTACGCCAGGGCGGCGACGCGTCCGACGTTAGGCTCGGCCTCTTCACGGAATGGCGCGGTCAGTCGTTCGAGGCACTCGTGATTCGCAATCGCGTGGGCGTGAATCACGACGTGGGGTTCACCGACATATTCTGGCAGCCGTCCGAGCGTGGGATGGTCGTCGTCCCGCGCTTCGAGGCGAATGCCGATCGCGTCGAGACGTGGGGAGTGCACGTGGGCTACACGCGCCCGCTCGCGGACTCGGGCTGGCGGATTGGCGGTATCCTCACCGCGAATCGTATCCGCCAGCCGAGGATGCCGAGCTACGACCTGCCGCAGGTGCCGTCGGACGCCGGGCGGGCGCACGCGTACGACCTGGGCGTCGGAATCGCTCGCTCGGCCACCAACTGGACGTTCGGAGTGGACGCCATCTTCGAGCCGATCTGGAGTCATAGTCGGGACCGGGCGGATGAGGCGACGGAAACGCGTGCTGGAGCACCGATCGCGGTCGGCACGACGACGCTCGACAACCGGTTCCGCTTCACGAACGGGATCCTGCGCGCCGGCTTCGGGACTACGGCGGCGGTGTCGTCCACAGCCGCACTCGCGTTCGAGGTGGGCGGTCAGCTCCGGGCGATGCGGTATCGTCTCGAGCAGTGGGACGCGGTGCAGGAGCAGGGGACAGAGAGCACGCAGTCGTGGAACGAGTGGACGCGGAGCTGGGGCGTCGCCCTGCGCGTCGTCGGAGCGGAGCTGCGGTACCGCGGGAACCTGACGACGGGCGCGGGGCGTCCCGGGTTCGACGATGGCGGGGTGATAGCCGTGCCGGACGTTGCGGTGCGCCCGGGTTTCAGCTCGTTCCTGCCGTTCAACCCGGCCCCGTCCTTCGACGATGTCCGCGTCACCACGCACCAGATCTCGCTGTCGGTTGCACTCAAGTAACGGTCATTCCGAGCGGAGGCCCGGAGGGCCGCAGTCGAGGAATCGCAGGGGTGCTGGGAGAGGGGCCCCTCTGCCGGGACGACGGCGATTCCTCGACTCGCTGACGCTCGCTCGGAATGACACCGAGGAGGTGGAGCATGAACCGACGTTCGTACGCTACGCTGCTACTGTTGCCGGTCGCGATCGCCTGCAAGGAGTCGTACTCCATCTCCGAGCCTAACGCCGAGCTCACGCTCGACACGGAGCTGCGCCAGACGATCGGGTTCTGGGGAGCCGTGCCGCTTCTCCCGGTCGCCGAGCAGAACCCGGCGCTCGTGGAGCTGGGCCGCTCGCTCTTCTTCGACAAGGTCCTGAGCGGCAACCGCGACGTCTCGTGTGCGACGTGCCACAATCCCGCCGCATCGGCTGGTGACGCGCTCTCGCTCCCGATCGGCACCGGCGGGACGGGAGTCGGTCTCACGCGGACGCTCGGCCACGGGCGCGAGTTCGTGCCGCGCAACGCGCCCTCGCTGCTGAACCAGGGACTCGGGTTCTTCTACCTCTTCTGGGACGGCAGCGTGAACGAGGAAGGCGGCCTCGGTCGGTTCAAGACGCCGGCCGGCGTCACCCTGCCGGGCGGGCTGACCAACCTGCTCGCCGCGCAGGCAATGCTCCCGGTATTGAACCGTCACGAGATGCGCGGCCAGCCGGGCGACGTGGACGTCACCGGTCAACCTAACGAGCTCTCGACGATTTCGGACGCATCGCCCGGTCAGGTCTGGAACGCTGCGATGAAGCGTTTGCTCGCCATCCAGGAATACCAGGCCAAGTTCAACGCCGCCTTCCCGGGTACACCCACGTCGGCGCTCGGCTTCCAGCATGCCGCCAACGCCATTGCCGCCTTCGAGGTTGCCGCGTTCACGCGTCAAAACTCTCCGTTCGATCGCTTCCTCCACGGTGACAACCGCGCCATGACGGCCGACGAGAAGCGCGGCGGCATCCTCTTCTTCGGCAAGGCTCGCTGCTCCACCTGCCACTCCGGCCCGCTCCTCGGCGGCCAGGACTTCGCGAACATCGGCGTTCCGCAAATCGGGCCGGGGGTCGGTGCCGCGGCGCCGCTCGATATCGGCCGCGGCGCGGAGTTTCCGCAGGTCCCGCAATATCAGTTCGCGTTCCGCGTGCAACCGCTGCGCAACGTCGAGCTCACGGCGCCCTACATGCATAACGGGGCGTACCCGACGCTCGAGGCAGTCGTCAGGCACTACAACCACGCGGACTCGGCCCA
>DASURJ010000799.1:0-10108 GCA_036280115.1 Gemmatimonadaceae bacterium | reverse complement strand
AATCCGTTTTTCGTGAAGATGAAGGAAGGCGCGCAGGCCGCCGCGAAGGCGCATTCCGTCAGGCTGATGACCGGGGCCGGAAGGAACGACGCCGACAACGCGGGGCAGGTGACCGCGATGGAGAACATGATCGCGGCCGGCGCCAGGGCCATTCTCATTACCGTGAACGACTCGAAGGCCATCGTCCCGGCCATCCGGCGGGCGCGCGCGAAGGGCATCCTGGTGATCGCGCTCGACAGCCCGACCGACCCGATCGATGCCACCGACGCGCTCTACGCGACGGACAACTACAAGGCGGGGACACTCATCGGCCAGTACGCCCGCGCGGCGTTAGGTAACCGGCCGGCGAAGATCGCGACGCTCGACCTCTTTCCCGGGCATCCGGTCGGCGCACAACGACACAACGGGTTCCTCACGGGATTCGGGCTCCCCGCGCCGCCCGCGTCGAGCAACACGCTCGGCCGCCCACCCGAGGTCGTGTGCATGGCCGATAGCTACGGTGATCAGACGCGCGGGCAGACGGGCATGGAGAACTGCCTGCAGAAGGACCCGGACATCAACGTCGTCTACACCATCAACGAGCCCACCGCCGCGGGTGCGTACAAGGCACTCCGGGCGATGGGGAAGGACAAGAGCGTCGTACTCGTGTCGGTGGACGGCGGGTGTCAGGGCGTGCGGGACGTGGCGGCGGGCCAGATCGCGGCCACTGCCCAGCAGTATCCGATCAAGATGGCGGAGCTCGGCGTCGCTGCCGGCGCCGCGTTCATCAAGACGGGGAAGCGGCCGAGCGGCTATACCGACACCGGCGTCGCACTGATCGCGGCCAGGCCGATAGCTGGTGTCGAGAGCAAGGATGTCGCGACCGGCCTGGAGCTGTGCTTCGGGCGCAAGTAAGCGAGCCGCACATTCACCGCATCAGGGCAGCGCTCGGCACCCTCGGTCCGTTCCTCGCGCTCGTGGCCGCGTGCGCGTTTTTCGCGAGCCAGAGCGATCGGTTTCTCACGGGCGAGAATCTCTCGATCGTGCTGCAGCAGGTCATGGTCGTCGGGGTGATCGCGATCGGCCAGACGCTCATCATCCTGACCGCCGGCGTCGATCTCTCGTGCGGCGCCGTCATGGCGCTCGGCGGGATCGTCATGACGAAGTTCGCCGCGGAGATGGGGCTCCCCGTGCCCCTGGCCGTCGCCAGCGGACTGGCCGTGACCACGCTGTTCGGGGCGATCAACGGGCTTCTGGTAACGCGTATCAGGCTGCCGCCGTTCATCGTGACGTTAGGCACCCTGAACATTGCGTTCGCGGCCACGCAGCTGTACTCCCGCTCTCAGACCGTTACCGAGCTACCGGAAGCGATGCACGCGCTCGGCGCCACCTTCCGCGTCGGCGGGACGTCGGTCGTGTACGGCGTCGTGGTCATGCTCGCCCTCTACCTGGTCGCGTGGTTCGTGCTCCGGGAGACGGCGGCCGGACGACACGTCTACGCTGTCGGGAACAGTCCGGAAGCTGCGCGCCTCACCGGCATCCCGACACAGCGGGTGATCCTCGGCGTGTACGTCGTCGCAGGATTGCTCTACGGGATTGCCGCGGTGCTCTCGATCGCGCGCACCGGCGTGGGCGACCCCAACGCGGGACAGACCGATAACCTCGACTCCATCACGGCGGTCGTGCTCGGCGGCACGAGTCTCTTCGGCGGTCGCGGCGCGGTGCTCGGCTCGCTCGTCGGCGCACTCATCGTGGGGGTGTTTCGCAACGGCCTCACGCTCATGGGCGTCTCGTCGGTCTATCAGATTCTCATCACCGGCATCCTCGTGATTCTCGCGGTGGCGACGGACCAACTCTCGCGCAGCGGGGGTCGCGCATGACGGCCGCGCCGGTCGCGACGGCGCTCGCCCTGGAAGCGCGAGGTCTGGTGAAGCGCTACGGGCACGTGACCGCGCTCGACCACATGGACTTCGAGCTGCGGCCGCGTGAGATCCTCGCCGTGGTCGGCGACAACGGGGCGGGGAAGTCGTCGCTCATCAAGGCGCTCTCGGGTGCGCTCGTCCCGGACGCGGGCGAGATCTTCCTCGACGGGAAGCCCGTGCGTTTCCGGACGCCGCTCGACGCGCGTCGCGCCGGGATCGAGACGGTGTATCAGGACCTGGCCGTTGCTCCCGCGCTGTCGATCGCCGAGAACCTCTACCTGGGTCGCGAGCCGCGGCGCTCGGGGATACTTGGCAGCGTGTTTCGCATGCTCGACAAGCGTCGGATGCTGGCGGAGAGCGAGGCCTACCTCCGGGAGCTCAACATCGCGGTGGGATCGGTGCGTCAGCCGGTCGAGACACTCTCCGGCGGACAGCGTCAGGGGGTGGCGGTGGCGCGGAGCGCCGCATTCGCGCGCCACGTGGTGATCATGGACGAGCCGACCGCGGCGTTAGGTGTGAAACAGAGCGCGATGGTGCTGGATCTCATTCGCCGCGTCCGCGATCGCGGGTTGTCGGTGGTGCTGATCTCGCACGACATGCCGCACGTGTTCGAGATCGCGGACCGGATTCACGTCGCGCGGCTCGGGAAGCGCGTGGCGCTCCTCGAGCCGCGCGAGACGACGATGAGCGACATCGTGGGCATCATGACCGGCGCAATCGGCCCAAATGGCGCAATTGGGGTCAGAGTCGAAAATCATCATTCCAGTGCACCGGAGTGCTGACATGATGCGCGGCGGCCCGCCGCTCACGGCTCGAAATGAATTCCTCCCGTATAGCCGTACGTGGCGAGACCGGTCGTGACGTCTACCGTCCCCTCGATCCGGAGCACGCCACGGAGGCCGGATAGATCGCCCGTCGCGCCGATGATGACGGCGCGCCCGGCGAAAGTGGCAAGCGTCGGACTGACCAGCTCGCCGGTGTCATTCGCCACCATCTCGACGACGCCAAACTTGCCGTCCACCGTGCACGAGCAGGTGATCGTGAAGTTCGCGTTGAACTTCCCGTTAGCGTGGATCACGACCTTCAGGTCGTCCTCGAAATGCCCGGTCAGCGTGCCGGTGATGGTTCCAACGCTCGTCTGATCCAGCGTCGTATTGCCGCCTGCGGTCTGGACGTCGAGGCTCGTGATCGCGGTCTGGTTGAAGCTTCCACTCGCCGCTGTCGTGACGGACGCCACAACGTCGCCGGGGGCCGGGGTCGCCGGCCGGACGTCGTCCACGCGTACCGGATCCTGCTCGCACGCAAGCAGCATCGAGGCGGCCAACATCGCGACGGTGGCCTTTGGCCAAGTAATCGTCGTCATCAGTCCTCCTGCGCCGTCACCGGCGCGCATCCGGGTGAGTGTAAATCCGGCGGAGTGGTTGCCCGCGACCACGCCCGCTCTCTGCCTCACCACGCCTTACACGGAATCCGAGCCGGAGTGGGCCACGGCGGTCCGCCGACCGTCAAGCCGGGCTGCCGGACCTCCGCCGGCGATCTCGACCGCCGTCCGCGCGTTGAGCGGGTAGCGGCCCGCGGGTATGTTCCGGCTGCCCTGACAGACGACACCCGCAGGCGTGGGGAGGGCGGCTATGACCAGTGGGCGCGGATCTGCAGGCCGCGAGCGGCTCGGCGAGCTCTTCGAGCGCGCGCGCGCGCTGCCAGCCGCGGAGCGCGGTGCGTTCATTGAGCAGGTGTGCGACGACAGCGCGATGGAGGCGGAGCTGACATCACTCCTCGCGTCGTATGATTCCGCACCGGATTACCTCGAGCGGCTCGCGGCCGACCTTCTCCCCACGGCGTTAGGCCGGCTGCTCCAGGAGGCGGACGATCTGCCGGCGGGACGCGCCCTCGGGCGGTACGAAATTCTCGCCCGCATTGGCGTCGGCGGCATGGGCGTGGTGTACCGCGCGCGCGACATGACGCTTGGCCGGCTCGTCGCGCTCAAGGTCCTGCCGCCCCACCTGGTGGCCGATGAGGACGCGCGAGCTCGTCTCGTGCGCGAGGCCAGGACCGCGTCGGCGCTCGATCATCCGAACATCGCGGTCGTCCACGAGATCGGCTCAGCCGAACTGGTACCGAGCGACGCTGCCGGCGCACGGCTGTTCATTGCGATGGCGTACTACGAGGGCGAGACACTCGCGGAGAAGCTTGCCCGCGGACGGCTGCCGGTACGTGATGCGTTGGACTATGCGATTCAGCTCATCGACGGACTCGCGGCCGCGCACGAGGCCGGCATCGTCCATCGCGACATCAAGCCGGCCAACCTCATCGTGACGAACCGCGGGCAGCTGAAGATCGTGGATTTCGGGATCGCCCTGGGCGCCGGGCCGGCCCTAACGCGAGACGGCGCGCGGATCGGAACCGTGGCCTACATGAGCCCCGAGCAGACGCGCGGCGACGCCGCCGACCACCGCTCCGACCTGTGGTCTGCGGGTGTAGTACTGCACGAGATGCTCGCGGGAGAGCGGCCATTTCGCGGCGACGCCGAGGAGGCCGTCGTGTACGGGATCCGCCACGATGACCCGCCGCCGCTCGATACCCTGCGCCCAGATGTCCCACCTGAGCTCGCACGCCTCGTGGGACGCTGCCTGGCCAAGGTTTCCGCCGACCGGTTCCCCAGCGCCTCCGAGTTGCTCACGGCTCTCTACTCGGTGCGCGACGGCGGCCCGGCGATCACGTCGCAACCATCGATCGTCGTACTTCCTTTCGCCAACATGAGTCCGGACCCTGATAACGAGTACTTCAGCGACGGCCTCACCGAGGAGGTCATCGCAGACCTCTCGCAGATCCGCGCCTTACGCGTGATCTCTCGGACGTCGGCCCGCCGGCTCAAGCACAGCGACAAGGATGTTCGGGCGATCGCCCGCGAGTTGGGCGTGCGTTACGTGCTCGAGGGCGCCGTGCGCAAGGCGGGGGCCGCGCTTCGCATCACCGTGCGGCTCATCGATGCACACCACG
Organism: Gemmatimonadaceae bacterium; assembly: GCA_036280115.1. Classification (GTDB taxonomy): domain Bacteria; phylum Gemmatimonadota; class Gemmatimonadetes; order Gemmatimonadales; family Gemmatimonadaceae; genus JAJKIV01. The sequence goes on along the minus strand of DASURJ010000799.1, from coordinate 5,207 downwards.
ACGGACACCTGTGGGCGCGAAAGCTCGACGGCACGATGGACGAAGTCTTCGAGTTGCAGGAGGAAGTGGCTCGTGCGGTGGTTGACGCGCTCCGCATCCGGCTTTCACCGGGCGAGGCACGAGGGTTGGCGGAGCGGCCGATCCCCGACGTTCGCGCGTACGAGTGCTACCTGCGCGCGCGTTACGAGGCATGGCGCTTCTCGGGCGACGGCCTTCAGCGCGCCAGGCGCTACATCCACACCGCGCTCGCGATCGTGGGAGAGAACGAGCTGCTCTACAGCACACTCGGGCACATCAACGCCATGTCCGTGGAAACAGGAAGCGATCCTGACCCTTCGGCACCGGAGCGCGTGGATCGTCTGGCCGCCAAGGTCTTCGCGCTGAACCGCGACTCGGCGCGCGGCCACTGGCTCACCATGTGGGCCGCTTTTTCCCGCGGCGACCTGCGCCGTGCGATTCGCGCCGGTGAACGTGCCTACGCACTCGCGCCCGACGACGCCGACACGCTGCTGCTGCTGGGCTACGTGTACGCGCATGCCGGGCGGAACGCGGAGGCGAGTGCGCTGCTGGCGCGCGCTCTCGAGCTCGACCCCCTCACGCCGCTCACGCACGGGGTGCAGGGTTTCGTCCCCGTGCTCGAGGGACGATTCGCGGACGCGGTCGACTCGTATCGTCGAAACTTCGACATGGATCCCGAAAGCCCATTCGCGGCCGTGTTCTATGGGTGGGCGCTCGCGAATGCGAGGCGCTTCGACGAGGCGATCGCGGTGCTCGACGACGCGGCTACCCGGTTTTCGCGAACGGCGTTCGGCTCGTTCGCGCGCGCGCTCGCGCACGGTCTTCGTGGCGAGAGCGAACAGGCCGCACGCGCCATCACCCCGGAGTTCGAGGCTGCGGCCCATGGCAGCGAGATGTTCGCGCGCGAGCTCGCGCACTGTTACGCCCTGGCCGGTGACGTCGAGCGCGCACTCCAGTGGTTGGAGCGCGAGATCGAGCTGGGCATGCTGAACTACGAGTTCCTCGCCCGGCATGACTGGTATCTCGAGCGCCTGCGTGGCGAGCCGCGCTTCCACACCCTGCTGGAGCGCGTCCGCGTCGCGAGCGCCGAGTTGGCGTCGGCGACCTGACGTCCGACCGATGCCAGAGGAGACCCGCACGCGTGTCACGCGGCTTCTGGCGGAGGTGTCCGGCGGCAGCGCGGCGGCCGTGGACGACCTGTTCGCTGTCCTCTATGCCGAGCTGCACGCGATGGCGCATCGCCAGCGGCGACGATGGCAGGGCAATGACACGCTGCAGACCACGGCGCTGGTCCACGAGGCCTTCCTCAAGCTCGTGGACCACGAGCGAATCGCCATCGGGAGCCGAGGCCATTTCCTGGCGGTCGCGTCGCGCGCGATGCGTCACATCTTGTGCAATTATGCGCGCGACCGCAGAGCCCAGAAACGCGGCGGCGCCATCGGCCATGTCGAGCTCAGCGAGTCGAACGATGCTCCCGCGAGCGATGCGTCGGCCGAGCCGGCGGAGGTGCTCGTCGCGCTCGACGAGGCGTTGCGGCGACTGGAGCACGTCGATGCGCGACAGGGCAAGGTGGTGGAATGTCGATTCTTCGGTGGCCTCACGATCGAGGAAACGGCGACGGCCCTCGGGGTTTCGCCGCGCACGGTCAAGCGCGATTGGGTGATGGCGCAGGCATGGCTGCACCGTGAGATGAACGCGCGTGGCGGACCGTGACGGGTTCCACTAGAAGCTCCTTCCGAGCAGCACTGCGTTGGCGAAGATCGGCAGCAGCCCGCGCCACATGTCCCTGAAGTTCGGGTCGCCGGCGAACGCGATCACACGACCGCTGCCCACACGCTCCGTCCAGAGGTAGGGCGAGCCGGCGACGCGCGCGGGGACCTCGGGCCAGAGATAGCCCGCGAGCCGCAAGCGATTCTCTGGCGCGTAGCGGATTACCGCCTCGCCCGCCCGAACGTCGTTCGGCACGCGATAGATCCGGTCCGAGAACATGAGCACGGGGATCTCGGTCTCGCGCACGCCAGCGAGCAGGGGAGAGAGCGTGTCCACGCGCGCGCGCAGGATCGCGCCGGGGACGTCGGTAGGCAGCGGAGCGCCGGCCGCGCTGTCCGCCCGTGTGGTATCTCGTCGCGCCCGCAGACGCGAGATGCCGGTGCGCTCACCCGCAAGCCACGCCGTCGAGCCATCGAGCGTCACGAGCACGCCGCCGGCGCGGACCCACGACGCGAGGGCCGCGCGTCCGCCATCGCCTAACACGTTGTCCAGGCCGCCGGCGGACGGGATCACGACGACGTCGAAGTTCGACAACATGGCCGAGCTCAGGGAGGCGGCCGCGATCGTCGTCACGGGATAGCCAATGCGCTGGTCGAACGCGTACCACGCGAAGCCGAACGAGTTCCCGTTCACCGGCGAGCCGCCCACGAGCGCCACGCGCGGGATGCGGATGGGGATCACGCTGTTACTGCCGAGGTCCGTGCCTTCGTCCACGAGTGCGGAGTTGAGCGCCGCGACGCGCGCGCCGGAGGCGGCCGCCGCGCGCCGGACGACCTCATGGATCGAGGAATCGTTGGCCGCCGCGCGCACCACGAACGCACCGTGCGGGAAGCGCGCGTCGCCGACACGGAAGCCGCGCTGCGCGTACCAGACACGCGCGCTGTCGCGAAGCAGGGTGGCGAGCATGCGCGTGGACGCCTCGCTCCCCGGCTCGAAGGCATAGCCGAAGCGCCCGTTCGTCGGCGCCGAGGGTTGACTCTGCCCCGATGCGCCGAACGTGGCGGGGAGCGCTTCCGCTCCGGCGACGGGGGCGCGCGTCCACCACGCGTTCACGCGGAAGGTGTAGGGCATTGACCACGCGGTGACGTCGTAGAACCGCTCCGGCTGATTGGTGCGCCGGCTCTCGAGCTCCTGGCGGATGAAGCTCGAGTCGAGCTGCGCATCCGGCTCGAGCAACGCTCTCGCGAGGCGGCCTTGCGGCTGTGCGAAGTCCACGACGTAGGAGCCCGCCGGAACGCGCGCGCCGGCCGTTCCGCCACCGTACGGCGTCGCGTCGCGCACGTCCGCTGCCGCCGACAGGCGTCGCACGACGATGCCATTCGCGAGGAGGCGGCGTGCGAGCGAATCCGCGCGCCCCTGGCCATCCTGGCCGATGATCACGGCGCGCATCCCGCCGCGGGGCGCGTCGGTGATCGCCGACTGGCGAAATGCCGCGTAGTCGCGTACGCGGTCCGCGCGGCGCCGCGCCGTGGTCGTGATGGTCGCCCACGCGGCGGTGTAGTGGTGGTGCGCGGCGTCGCGCAACGTCATGACGGTACCGTCCGTGCGGCGAATCGCGCCGCCACTGCTCGACGCCTGCTCGTACGTCATCCCGATCGCACCCGTGAGGATCGGCCACGACACGCCGTAGCCCGGGTAGAACTCGTCGTACCCCTCGCGGCGGAAGTACGGCCAGCCGTGCTCGTCGAAGGCGGCCGCGTTCGCGGCGGCGTACACGTCCCACCACCGCAGGATGCTCTCGTGCACGTTCTTGTTCACCGGCTCCATTGGCGGAGCGAAGAAATACGTCGAGTTCGATCCCATCTCGTGGAGGTCCACGCCGACATGCGGGTACCATTTGGTGAACGTCGCCACTCGGCCGCGCGTTTCCGGGTGGGAGTGCAGGAACCAGTCGCGGTTGAGATCGAAGTAGTAGTGACTCGTGCGCGGGCCCGGCCAGTTGCCTTGATGGATCAGCGCACCAGGTGTGGTCGGGACGCCTAACGCGCCGCGGGCACGCATGACGTCCTGGACGTGCCGCTCGTGACCGTCGGGGTTCTGCACCGGATCGATGAGGACGACGACGCTGTCGAGGATCGCCTGCGTGGCGGCGTCGCGGCCCGCCGCGAGCTGGTACATGAGCGCGATGGACGCCTCGGTCCCGGAGGCCTCACCGCCGTGCACCGTGTAGCCGAGCCACGCGATGGCGGGCATGCGGGCTACCGCGCCCGAGGCGTCCGGCGTGGCATTCGCCACACGCTGGGCATCGGCGACGATCTGCTCGAGGCGCGCGTGGTTCGCTTCGCTCGTGGCGATCACGAGCACAGACTCGCGCCCCTCGAAGGTGTGCGCAACGGTGTCCACGCGGATCCGCCGGCTCGTCGCCGCGAGGCGGTCGACGTAACGCATCAGCATGTGGTGCGGCGTGAACCGCTCGCCGACCTCGTAGCCCAACACGGATCGCGGCGTTGGGACGGCGGGGTCGAACTGGCCCGCCGAGTTGTAGGCGTGCTGGCCGAAGGCGAGCGTTGGAAACGTGACGAGGAGCAGAGCGGCGACTCGCATTGAGGGCGGAATGGTGAAAGGGCTTCGTCGTCGTAGTCCGTGCGAACGGGCTAAGTAAGCGGGCGCTCGGGCTTGCCGCCAGTTCGCGTTGCCCAGCCTGTCCGCGCAGAGCTTGACGAGCGCGCTCCGGCAGTCCATGTCGTACCGTCCGACCATTCGAGTTCTGCCGCGGATCACCCCCTCGGTGGTCGGCCTCCTTTCGCACGGGACATCCATGCAGTGGGACGTGTTCATCAGTCATGCGAGCGAGGACAAGTCCGACGTCGCCCGCCCGCTCGCGGCCAAGCTCCATGAACACGGCCTGCGCGTGTGGCTGGACGAGCAGGAGCTGCTCCTCGGGGATAGCCTGCGACGGAAGATCGACGAAGGCCTTTCGCGATCCCGATGGGGCGTCCTGGTGCTGAGCAGACACTTTCTCGAAAAGGAATGGCCACAGGCGGAGCTCGATGGCCTCCTCGCGAGAGAGCTCGCTGGCGAAAAGGTGATTCTCCCCGTCTGGCACGGGATAACGGCCGCCGACGTGGCGCGCCGCTCACCGATCCTCGCGGCCCGAATCGCAGTGACCACCGAGCGTGGGCTCGAGCACGTCTGTGCCGCGATCCTGCGAGTGGTCGGCCGGACGCCGATGGCTGCCGAGCCCTCCGAGCCGCATCGAAACGATCTGCTCACCCTCTGGGATTCGTTAGGCGAACGACGCGGCGGCTTTGCGCGGGCGGATGTGGCTGACGCTCTCCGTCAGCGCGAGGCGTACGCTGATCAAGTCGTGGCCGAGTACGTGCTGAAGGACCTCGTCGGCGTTGGCGGCTCCGGAGCGGTCTTCAAGGCGGTGCACCGTACGCTGGGCAGCGTCGTGGCGTTGAAGCTCCTCTTTCCCG
>DASURJ010000798.1:0-9461 GCA_036280115.1 Gemmatimonadaceae bacterium | reverse complement strand
TCCGGCGGCAACTGCCAGTCCGCGAGGTGGACGGGCAGTTCGCTGGTGAGTCGATTGGGGCGCGGGTGATCGGCGCTGACCCGCAGCGCGCGCACTCCGTCCACGGGAGTCAGGGCCATCGCCGTAAGGATGCTATGCCGCGGTCGCTGCTGCCAGCGCGATGACCACGCGTGTCCCCTTGCCCCACGCGCTCGACACGGAGATCTCGCCACCCCACGCCTCCAGGAGGCTCCGACTGATCGCCAGGCCGAGCCCACTCCCGCTCGTCCGGGTGGAGAAATGCGGCTCGAATATCTTTGGCAGCACGTCATCCGGGATCCCGTGCCCGTCGTCCGCGACCACGATCTCGACGCGATCCGTGTCGCGCGCAACCCGAACGTCGACGTGTGTCGCGTTCGCGAGCCGCGCGTTCTCCAGCACGTTCAGCAGCACCTCGCGAAGCTCGTCGCCGCTCGCGAAGGCGATCACCGGAGTGTCCACGCCGTCGATGCGCCACTCGACCTCGCCTTCTCCCATGCGCTCGAGCTCCGCGACGTCGCGCACGATCGCCGCGACGTCGATCGGTTGTCCGGGCGGTCGCTCCGCCGGCGCGGTGCCGTACCGGCTGAACGCGCGCGCGATCTCATCGAGCCGGTCGATCTCGGCGAGGATGCGCCCGACGTTCTGGTCGAGGACGCGATCGTAGTCCACGCGCCCGTCACGGTGGGCGCGCTTGAGATGCTGGACGCCGAGCCGGATGGGCGTGAGCGGGTTCTTGATCTCGTGCGCGACCTGACGAGCCATCTCACCCCATGCCAGCACACGCTGCGCGCGCGCGAGCTCCGTGACGTCGTCGAGGGTGAGTACCGCGCCTGCCCCGCGCGGGAGCCTGGCCAGGCGTCCGTGGATCTGACGGCCGTGAAGCTCGAGATCGAATTCCTCCTCGTCACTCGGACGCTGACCGGCGAGTTCCGGTGAGTCGCCCTCGAGGAACGCGCGCACTCGAGCCACGAGCTCCAGGGCGGCCACGTCCGCGAGCCTCGTACCGGGCGGGAGGGATCTCCCGAGCAATGCGTCTGCCTGCGGGTTCGCCAGCACGATGCCGAGGTCCGCCCCGACGGCGATCACGCCGCTCGCCACGTTGCGCAGCACGGCGGCCGTGCGCCGCTGCGCCTCTTCGAGCGCGGTCCGACTGGCGGAGAGGTCTGCGGCCATCTTCCGAAACGCCGAGAACACCGGGCGGAACTCCGCGAGCGGCTTCTCGGCGAGGTCGGGCTCGCGCTCACCGGCCGCGATGGCCATGGCCGCGCGCTGCAATGTGCCAATGGGCCGTGAGAAGGTTCGCGCGGCAATCCCGCTGAGCCACAGTGCAGCCAGGGCGCCCCCGGCCGTCGCGAACAGCACGAGGATACCGAGATCTCGGCGTTGGCGGTCGAGCGCGAGCTCGTCCCCGCGCGCCGGTGCGGCCGCGACGAGTCGTGGCGATCCGCGTCCGCCCATCGGGGCGGCCCGGTATCCCACGAGTGTCGGGACGCCACCGAGCTCCTGGCGGGCGCTCTGCGTCACCTCGTCGCCCAACGAGACGTTCAGCCCGACATCCTTCGGCAGGAACCTGCCTAACGGCGCGATCTCGTCGTAAAGGGAATCGCTCGCGGCCCGCAGCTGGCCGTCGGCGTACAGGAAGATCGGTGAGCCGAGACGCTCCTCTTCCTCGGCGAGCTGGTCGAACCGCCGCGACGTCGCGAACGCTCGCAGCGTCTCGCGCACGAGCAGCTCGCGCGACTGGCGGTCGTCGCTGCGCAGGCGTTGATACGACCACACGGCGAACACGATCGCCGGCACGATGAAGAACCCGAACGACGAAAAGGTGAGACGCGCGCGATAGCTCTCGACCCATCGGCCGACGCGCGCGCTCGCCCACCGCACGAGGCCACCGTCCGCGGCAGCGTTCAGCGTCCAGATCAGCGTGATCAACACGAGGTCGAACAGCACGACGAGCACGCCGCGCTGGATGAGCGCCGCCGGCGAACGCAGCTCCACTTCCACGTGAACGCGCGTCGGCCCGCGCGACGCGGCGATCAGCCAATCGCCGTGGAGCTCATCCCCGATGCGCTGCCACCGTCCCCGTCGTGCGCTCTGCGCGTCGTCCAGCGGTTCGGGCGCCAGCGTGAGGGAGTACGGCGGCTCCGCGGCTGCGGGCGGAGCGAGCCCGATCAGCGCGCTGAACGGATCATCGCGAATCAGGCGGGTGCGCGGAGCCACGGTTACCGACGTCACGCGGTCGAGGCCGTGCGGCACGGCCAGCACGAGGTGAACCCCGGCCGCGCCGCGGCCCGGTCGCGTGACGGCTGTTCCGGCACGCCGCGCTTCGGCCACCACCGACGTCACCTCCGCCAGATCCTGCTGGAGCTCTGACAACACGAGCGAGGCGGCCGGCTGCAGCTCGCCGCTCTCGTTGGTTCCCCACGCCGTCAGCTCGGCCGGATACCCGGCGTCGTCGAGGTCGGACCGGACGTATCGCTCGAGCAGCTCGGCGCGGTCGTTGGGCACGTCGCCATGCTCCAACTCGCGCGCCATGCGCGCCAGCAGGTCCAGCGCCGCGGAGTCCGGCCGGCTGAGACCGGCAACGTCGCGCTCCGCGAGCTCCACGCGCTTCTTCGCCACGGTGCCCCACACGAGCGTCGTCGCCCCGCACGCGGCAACGACGGCCGCCGTCAGCACGAATCCGCGCGCCCGACGCGACAGTGCGAGCGACCCGATCGCCAGGATCCAGAGCGCGGGGTACCACTCGGGCCAGCTGCCGGGAGCGTCCCAGAGCAACGGGGCACCGAACGCGGCCACGCCCGCGAACGTCGGCGCGATCGCCGGTGACAGCCCCCGCCGCCGCCCGAGCACCGCCTGCCCCGCCGAGACACCCGCAAGCAGGATCGCCACGCCCGCAAGGAAGAGCGCGACCTCCCACGCCAACCAGAGGCTGGCCGTCACCCCCCACGGCGGCGGACTGATACCCCGCGCGAGGTCCCTGAGTAGAAACGGCCCCAACGCCGCGATCACGAGGACCACGATCAATGCGATCCACCGCGACCGGAGCCGCACCGACGACCGGAGCACGGTCAACAGCCCGAGGAGGACGAGCCCGCTGGTGAGCATGAGCGCGCCGACACTCGCGGTGAGCGCACCACCGAGCGGCGCGAGATACACCACCGGGTCGAACATCCGCGTGACGCTCGAGAACGTCGGGTTCAACGGAACGAGCGCGACGGTCGCGAGCGCACTGGCGAGCGCCACGAGCCGTTCCGTCAGCGATGACGGGCGCGACCAGGCGACGACGAGCAGCAGCGCAACCGCGATGGCAAGGACGACCGCCCCCCGCCGAGTCGCCTCCTCGACGGCGCGTAGCCGCGCCTCTGACGGCGTGATCGGCGACGGCCGGAAGCCGAACAGTGTGTCCGTGCCCGACGAGAGCATCGTCAAACCAGGCGCCGGGCCGGAGTCGACGGCGAGCTGGTAGTCGTAGCCGCGCACGCCGGCGGCGCGGGCGACCCGAGCGTCCAGCGGTCGCGTTAGGCGGTCGGCGGGCGGGTCCGCGTGCACCAGCGCCGTCGCCACCGCGCGCGAGTCACCGCGCTCGGCCGTGGCGTGCAGCGTGAGGTAGAACGCGGTGAACGACGCGCCCAGCCTGCCGGACAGCGTATCGGGAGACACGCGCATCTGGCCTGCCCACGCGAACGGGCGGCCGTGCCGGTACAGCACCACACCGCGCTCTCCGGCTCCGTTCGCCGACCGCTCGAGGAACTCGAAGGCGCCCGCCGGATCGTCCGGCGCCTCGAGCGCGCGCGTCGCGGCCGCGCTCAGGTCTGCCGCCGTCGCGACGAGCGCACCCTGCAGGCGTGCCGCTGCGCCGGCTTCGACTTCCGCACGATAGGCGTCCCATTCCTGCTCGATACGGGCAGCGGAGCGCTCGGCCACCGCAGCCGACGCCACGAACGCCGCCATCCCGGCTGCGAACGCCACGAGCCACCGCCGTGGCGCGCCAACGCCGAAGCCCACGGCAAGCGTGATCGCGGTGGCAGCCGCGCACACGACGAGATAAGGTACGGACGGCGTCCGCAGCCAGAGCGCGGCCGCGACTACCGCCAGCCCGCCCGTCAGCAGCCATGCCGCCCGGTTCCACGCCGATCGCACCGCGACTTCAGCTCGTGTCGGAATGACCGCTCCCTCTCCGCTGCCCGCGCCGAAACCTCGTCGCCTCAAGGACTTGATCCCGTCGGAAGTGGTCGCGGCTCAGACGGCCGACCCGCGTCTCATCATTCCCGTCGGGACCTGCGAGCAGCACGGCCCCCACCTGCCCCTCGGCTGCGACACCTTCATTGTCGATCGCCTCGCCGACGATCTCTCCGCGGAGTTCAGTGTGCTGCGTGCGCCAACCGTGGAGTACGGTGTCAACTCGACGACCGAACGCGTGTTCGCCGGGAACGGCGCGGTTCGCAAGAAGACGCTCCATCGCGTACTCAACGACCTGCTCGACTCGTGGGAGTCCAACGGGTTCGACGAGTTCATCCTCCTCACCGCGCACGGTCACGACCCGCATCAGGAAGCCCTCGAAACCGTGGTCACGAAACAGGCTCGCGTTCGCGTCGTCGACATCTTCGCGGTCGGCATTACGGATCTGCTCGAGGGCCAAACCGAGGCGATGCACGGGGACGAAGCGGACACGTCCATTATGCTCTATATCGCGCCGCATCTGGTGCGGATGGAGCTCGCGGAGGATTATATGGTGTCCCGCGAGGCGCTGCGACGATACCGCCGCGGCTGGCTGCGGGTTCCGAAAGGAAGCTCCGGTTCGATCGGACGTCCCTCACTCGCGTCCGCAGCCAAAGGACGCGCCATCTACGAGCGTATCCGGGCGAGGATCAGTGACCGGATCTTCCGGGCCCCGCCCGTGGAAGAATGACGCGTCGCTGCCGGCGACCGACGCAGTAAGCTATTATACTTCAGCCTGTTACGCCATTCGGCGTTGGTCCGTGGTGTACGCGCGTCACAGAACCGGAATCGACGGAAGGGGTATATTGTGCCCATGAGAACGCTCACGCTCGTCGGGCTGGCCGTCGCCGGCCTTGCCGCCCCGTTGTCGAGTCAGGTCACGACGCTCGACGAGGGCAGCTTTACCATCACGGTCCGGGGCGAGCGGGTTGGGCGCGAGGACTTCCGGATTCGGAGTACGCCCGGCGCGAGCGGGCGTGAAATCGTCGCGACGGCGACCGTCACGTACAACGACCGCAGGGTGCTGCCGCAGATGCGCGCCAACGAAGACGGCGTGCCGGCGCAGTACGTGGTCGAGGTGAGGAACGGACCCAACGTCAGCGAGCGCGTGAGCGGCATGGTGGGACGGGGGCGCGTCAGCGCGCACGTGAAGACGGCGCGCGGCGAATCGGCCAACGAGTTCGTCGTCTCGCCAGGCGCGCTGGTCATCGACGATGACGTCTTTCACCAGTATTATTTCATTGCGAAGAAACCGAACGGTCCCGTGTCGGTGATCGTTCCCCGTCGGAACGCCCAGGTCACGATGCGCGTCAGCGCGGCGGGCTCCGAGAGCGTCACGATCGGCGGAACGCCGATCGAAGCGAAGAAGGTCACCATCGCGGATCCGGGCGGAGCCGACCGCGAGGTATGGACGGACACCGCGGGCCGAGTACTCCGGGTCGCGATTCCGTCGCGGGGCGTCGTGGCGCAGCGGGACGACCCGCCGCGTTGAACCCTGGTTCGGCAGGTCGAAAACGCTCCGCTGCATGCGGAGCGTTTTTCGTTGCCGACCCCATGAAACCGCTCCTTCACGTCCGCCGTACGACCAGCCAGCCTCCTGTCCAGGACCCACTCTCCATGCGATTTGCTGCTTGTGCGCTCGTCGCGCTCATGGCCGCCAGCCCCGCGCTGGCACAGACGCGAGACTCATCGGCCGCCCCGGCCGTGCTCTCGCTGAACGAGGCGATCAGCATCGCCCGCCGTAACAACCCGACGTTCCAGCAGTCGCGTTCCGCGCGGAATCGCGCGGGTGCCGCGCTCCGGAGCTCGTACGCCGCCTTCATTCCAGACATCACCACGGGGTTCGGGACTACCTTCCGCGAAGGTGGCCAGGAAATCGTGGCCGGTGAATCCCGTGGCGCGAGCCAGAACATTCTGACGTCGAACGGTTTCATCGACGTGCAGGCGCAGTACAGTGCGGCCACGTTCCTGGCTCCGAAGCGGGAGCGAGCGAACCTGAACGCCGCGGAAGCCGACGTGAACGCCGCGGAGATCACGCTGCGCCTGAGCGTTGCCACGCAGTACCTAAACGCGCTGCAGGCACAGGCACGCGCCGTGTTGGCGGACACCCTGCTCGCGAACGCCCAGGCGCAGCTCGAGCTCGCGCGGGCGCGCGAATCGGTCGGGGCAGCCACGCGCCTCGATGTCATTCGTGCCGAGGTTGCGGTCGGACAGCAGCAGGTTGGCGTCGTCCGCGAACGTAACAACGTCGAGATCGAGAAGGTGCGGCTCCTGCAGCAGATGGGCGTGCAGGCGCCAATGAACATTCAGCTCACGACGGAATTCCCGGTGGCGGAGCCGACGTTCAGCCTGAACGAGCTCCTCGCCACGGCGCGCCGTGCGAACCCGGCACTGCTCGCGGAACGCCAGCGTGAGAGCTCCGCGAACGTGAACCTGCGGCAGCAGCAATCGTCGTACATCCCTACACTCTCACTTCGCACGGGGATTTCAGGGCTGACGAGCCGCACGCAGGACATCGACGCCGCCATCGCGGGCGCGCAGGAGAACTCACTCGACGCGGTCGCCGGATGCATGTCGTCCGACTCGCTCCGCGTCGGCGCCGGTCTCGCGCCGCGTGGCAACTGCTCCAGGCTCGAGCTGACTCCCACGCAGATCTCCGCCATGCGGTCCGAGATGGAAAAGTACCCGTTCTCGCTCGCCCAGTCGCCTCGGAGCTTCTCGATTTCCGTCTCCCTGCCCGTGTTCGACGGGCTGCAGCGCGAGCAGCGTGTGCAGGAAGCGAGCGCCCTCCGCAACGACGCGCGGTACCGCGTGCGCGCGCAGGAGCTGCAGACCACCGCCGATGTCACGGCGGCTCACCTCAACCTGGTGACGGCGTTCCGCACCGTACGCCTGCAGGAGCAGAATGCAGAGGCAGCGCGGCAGGCGCTCGCGCTGTCGCAGGAACGGTTCCGCGTTGGCGCCGAGACGTACGTCGCGCTCGTGCAGGCGCGAAGTGACTTCGAGCAGGCCGAGACCGACCGCATCAATGCGGTCTATGAATTCCACAGGGCATTCGCCACGCTCGAGAGCGCGGTCGGACGCCCACTGCGTTAGGCTCGAGAGGACGAGATGACCAAACGGATGAAGTGGTCCATTGGCGGCGTGATCATCGTGGGCGTCACGGCGTTCATGGCCGTGACGGCCGCGAAGCGCGGCGACAAGGGCACCGAGGTCCGCATCGAAGCGGTCGAGAAGCGCGACCTCGTCGCGTCGGTCACGGCGAGCGGACAGGTGCAGCCTCAGACCAAGGTGGACGTGGCGGCCGATATCAGCGGCCGCATCGTCCGGCTCGCGGTCAAGGAGGGGGAGATGGTCACGCGCGGCCAGTTCCTCCTCGAGATCGATCCCGCACAGTACATCGCCGCCGTCCAGCGCGCCGAGGCCGCGCTGAGCGCCTCGCGGGCACAGGAGGCCCAGGCCAAGGCGAACTTCATCCAGGCCGACCGCAACTACCAGCGCTCCGCCGAGATCAAGAAGGCGAATGCACAGCTCGTGTCGGACGCGGAGCTCGAGCAGCTCCGTACGCAGGCCGAGGTGCAAAAGGCGCTGCACGAGGCAGCGATGCACCAGGTCGAGCAGTCGGCGGCGCAGTTGCGGGACGCGAGAAGCAGCCTCGCGAAGACGACGATCCTCGCGCCCATGAGTGGCCGCGTTACCCGGCTCGTCGTCGAGCAGGGTGAAACGGCGGTGCCGGGCACGTTCAACAAGGACGCGGCCACACTGCTCACGATCGCCAACATGAGCGTGCTGGAGACGAAGGTGAAGGTGGACGAAACCGATGTGGCGCGCGTCGAGGTCGGTGATTCGGCCGTCGTTCAGATCGACGCGTTCCCCGACACCACGTTCCTCGGCCGCGTGACGGAGATCTCGAACAGCTCGGTCAAGGGCACCACGACCGCGCAGGCAGCCGATCAGGCCGTGGACTACGAGGTGACGATTCAGCTCGTCAATCCGCCGAAGGACACGCGCCCGGACTTCTCGGCGACGGCGAAGGTGATCACCGACGCGCGCACGCAGGTGCTGTCGATCCCGATCATCGCGCTGACGGTCCGCGAGAACGAGCCGCTCGAGTCCACCGATACGGCTGCGATCGCCCTCGGTCGCACCCAGAGCGCGAAGCAGGTCGGCCAGCGGGACGTCGAGGGCGTGTTCATCGTCGGGACCGACAACAAAGTGAGCTTCCGCCCCGTAAAGGTCGGTATCGCCGGCGAGAAGTACTTCGAGGTGCTGTCCGGCCTCGAGGCAGGCGAGCGAATCGTGGGCGGGACGTATCAGGCGATTCGCGAGCTGAAGGACGGCGCGCTGGTTCGCGAGCAGAAGACTGACAAGAAGCCAACCCAGGTGACCAAATCGTGACGTCACAGACCACCGGTGAGCGCTCGGACGACGCGCTCGCCACGACCGGCGAACACTCACTCAGCACGACGGCCGAGCGCCGGGCCGTCGTCGAGGCGCCGGGGCAGGCTCCGGGCAAGGAGTGGGTCATCGTGACCCGTGGCCTCAAGCGCGAGTACGACATGGGCGGTGAGATCGTGCGCGCGCTCCGCGGCGTCGACGTCGCCATCCGCCGGAACGAGTACGTCGCAATCATGGGCCCCTCGGGCTCCGGCAAATCGACGCTCATGAACCTCATCGGGTGCCTCGACACGCCGAACGAGGGCGAGTACTGGCTCAACGGCATGCTCGTGTCCCGGATGAGCGATGACGAGCTGGCTCGCGTTCGCAACAAGGAGATCGGGTTCGTCTTCCAGACGTTCAACCTGCTTCCCCGCGCCACCGCGCTGCATAACGTCGAGCTGCCGCTGGTGTACGCCGGTGTCCCGGCGGACGAGCGGAAGCGGCGGGCGAGAGAGGCGCTCCAGCGCGTGCAGCTCGGCGACCGCATGGACCACCGGCCTAACGAGCTCTCGGGCGGCCAGCGCCAGCGCGTTGCGATCGCGCGGGCGCTCGTGAACAACCCCTCGATCCTCCTCGCCGACGAACCGACCGGAAACCTCGACTCGCAGACGTCCGAGGAGATCATGAAGGTGTTCGAGGGACTCGCCACGCAGGGGCAGACGGTCATCATGGTGACCCACGAGCCCGACATTGCGGCGCACGCGCGCCGGGTCGTGGTGCTGCGCGACGGCGTCATCGCGAGCGATGACCGGCGCGCCGCGTTCGCTGCCCGCATGGGG
>DASURJ010000797.1:0-9098 GCA_036280115.1 Gemmatimonadaceae bacterium | reverse complement strand
GGGTCGGTCGGCTCATCGTGCGGGAGGTCGGGCAGATCATCGTGGTACCGACGCGCGACGTGGACTGGATCGAGGGCGCGGACTACTACGCGAAGCTCCACGTCGGCGGAAAGGTTCACATGCTGCGCGAGACGCTGGCGTCGCTCGAGCAGCGGCTCGGTGCGGGGCGCTTTCTGCGGATCCACAAGTCGGCGATCGTGAATCTCACCCGTGTCCGGGCGGTGGAGTCGCACGTGCGAGGGGAGGGGATCGCGGTGCTCGCGGACGGCACGCGTCTCAAGGTCACGCGCGCGCGCCGCGAGCTCCTGGAGCGGCGTCTGGAAGAGGTACACGACGCAGGCTAACGATCCGTTAGGACTCTGACCCCATTCCAGTCCTGTCTCGAGCTAACGCTCACTGACGGCTCGCAAGCCATCGTGGCGCGCGACGGGCGACGGGCGTACGGGCGTACTCGAGGAAGTCGACGCAACGCGAACGGCGGAGTGCGAACGGCGGAGTGCGAACGGCGGAGTGCGAACGGCGAGGCGCGAACGGCGAAGTGCGAACGGCGAAGTGCGAACGGCGAAGTGCGAACGGCGAAGGCTCGCTAGTCGGCCCGCACCGCTACCATTGGATCGACCCGCGTCGCGCGTCGCGCCGGGATGTAGCAGGCCGCGACGGCAGCCACCACCAGTGTGGCGGCCGCGATCGCGTACGCCATCGGATCGAGGGGCTCGACCCCGAACAGCAGCGACCGTACGACGCGCCCTCCGGCCGCCGTGATCGAGACGCCCAGCACGGTGCCTAACGCAATCAGCGTCAGACCGTGGCCCAGCACGGCCCGCAGCACGTCCGCGGTCTGCGCGCCGAGCGCCATCCGAATGCCGATCTCACGCGTCCGCTGCGCGACGGCGCTCGAGAGCACGCCGTACACCCCGACCGCCGCGAGCCCAAGCGCGACGCCCGCGAACACGCCCATGAGCGTGAGCAGGAACCTCGGCTTCGCGAGCGCGTCGGCCATTCGCTCGCGCGCCGTCGCCACATCTTGAATCGGCTGCTGCGGGTCGAGCGACCAGACCGCGCGCTTGACCGGTTCGATGAGGCGCGCCGGGTCGCCGGAGGTACGGAGCACGAATTCCACGAACCGGGTGGCCCGGCCGATCGTCGGAAGCGCGAAGTAGATCCCGTACTTCCCCGCGGCATCGTCAGGGCCCATCAGCTTCACGTCTTCCGCCACGCCCACCACCGTGTGCCACTTGCCGTCAGGACTGAGCCGTAACCGGCGGCCGATCGGGTCCGCGGTCGGCCACAGCGCACGCGCGAGGTCCGGATCGATGATGACCCGCGAGTCGCTCGCGCGTCGATCCTCGGACGTGAACGCGCGCCCCCGTACCAGCTGGATACCTAACGTGGCGAAGTATGCCGTATCCGCTTCCGCGAACGGGATGGTGATCGTCTCGGCGTTGAGCGGCCCGGCGCCGCCTTCCGCTTCCACGGCGTCGGCGAACGTGATGCCGGTTCGCGGCGGTAAGCCGGTTGACACAGCCACCCCGACGATACCGGGAATCGCGCGGAGCCGATCGCGGTACGCCTCGATGACCACGCTCCGCTGCTCGGGTGTCGGGTAGCGCGTCGCCGAGATCGACAACTGCGCGCTGATGATGCTGTTCGCATCGAAGCCGGGATCGACGCCGTTGAGTCGGGCGAAGCTGCGAGCGAAGAGACTCGCGCCGACCAGCAGGGCCAGCGACAACGCGACCTCGGCCACGATGAGCGCGCCTCGCATCCGGTTCGCGCCGCGCGAGCTCGTCCCTGACCGCTCCTGCACCAGGAACGTCCCGCGCGCCCGCGACGCCCGGAGCGCCGGACCAACACCGAACAGCAGCCCCGTCGCGATCGATGCAACCACCGCGAACGCCAGGACACGCCCGTCGACGCCGATCGAGGAGTAGGTGAGGAACGACAGCTCATCCGGGACGATCATGAGCAGGAGGTCGACGCCCCAATAGGCCGCCAACACCCCGGCCGCCCCGCCGAGTAACGCGAGCACCGCGCTCTCGACGAGTAGCTGCCTGACGAGTGCCGCGCGCGTCGCGCCGAGCGCGCTCCGAATCGACAGCTCGCGCTGGCGCGCCGTCGTGCGCACGAGCAGGACGTTGGCGGCGTTCGCACACGCGATCAGCAGCAAGCACAACACGGCACCCGACAGCACCCAGAGGCCGGTCCTGACGTCGGCATTCACCATATTGTGGCCGAGGAAGAAGAGCCCGACGGCCCACCCGTTAGGCCGAGGCGATGTCTCGTCGAGCCGGGCACTGAGCTGCCGGACGCGTTCCTGTGCTGCCGCCGGCGTCACGCCACCCCGGATGCGCCCCACCAGGTTCACCTGACGCTGCTCGTTCGCCGTCAGGGCGCCGGGCTTCATGGGCAGCCACATCGACACGCGGCCGAGCGGGTACCGGAACCACGACGGCATTACGCCGATCACGAGATACTGTCGGCCGTCGAGGACGATCGCTCGCCCGATCGCGCCTCTGTCCGCCCCGAGCCTCGTACGCCAGAACTCATCGCTGACGACGGCGACGTCAGGTGCGGCCGCGACCATATCCTCATCGAGCGTGGTGCGACCAATGTCGGCCCGCACGCCAAGGAGCGAGAACAAGCCGCGCGAGACGAACGTCGCCCGGACCTCGGTCGGTTCGTCAGCGCCCCGATACAACATCGAACGGTCCACGAACGACTCGACCTGCGCGAAGAGGGAGGAATCGCCACTCCACCGGTCCGCCACTTCGCGTGCCACCCCCGGGTGCGCGAAGCCGTTCTTCTCCATCGTCCAGATGTTCGCGAGCTGCTCCGGCTCGTGGAACGGGAGCGGGCGAAGTAGCACCGCGTCGACGACGGTGAAGATCGACGTCGTCGCCCCGACGCCGAGACCAATGGTGAAGACGAGAAGCGCGCTGGTCGCCGGGCGGCGTACGATTGCGCGCAACGCCGTGCGCACTTCGGCGGCGAGCCATGGCTGGCCGAACATGAGTGGTCTCCGGTTCGTGCGGGGCGGTGTTGGCGCAGCGATTACCGGGGTTCTCCCTTAGAAAGACGTGTGCCGCCGAAGCGTGCTGGCTAACATGTTGTCTTTTTGCGCTTTATGCAGACCTTTGGGCGGCGTGCGGCCGTCGATGCCGTCCGATTTTGGGACGCGACGAGCGGGAGCGAACGCATCATCACGCGCGGATCGTGCAATCGTAACGCCCTCCCTCGGGACGCTACTATTTAGACGCGAACCTCAGACGGGCATCGACCCATGTACTTCAAGCAGATCCTCGACGAGCGCTGCGGGTGTGCCTCATACCTCATCGCCTCGCGCCAGTCACACGAGGCGGCCATCGTCGACCCTTCCGTCGATACAGCGCAGTACGAGCCGCTCCTGCGTGAGCGCGACTTCAAGCTCCGCTACGTGATCGACACTCACGTGCATGCCGACCACGTATCCGGGGGACGGACCCTCGCCGCCGAGCATGGCGCCGAGCTCTGCTTGCACGAGTCGGCGAACGTCACTTACCCGTTCCGCCCGCTCGCGAACGGCGAGGAACTGGCGCTCGGTCAGCTCAGGCTTCGCATCGTGCACACGCCCGGTCACCGGCCAGAGCTCATCTCGATCCTCATCGTGAACCCGCCGCGGAGTCCTGAGCCCTCGATGGTACTGACGGGCGACTCGCTCCTCGTGGGCGATGTCGGCCGCCCCGACTTCGGTGGCGGCGATCCGTCGGCACAGTTCGACAGCATCTCGAAGCTGCTGCGACTCCCCGATTGGGTGGCGGTGTTCCCCGGACACTTCGAGGGCCCGTGCGGCAAGGGAATGTGCGGCCGCCCGAGCACCACGATCGGGTTCGAGCGGCTCTACAGCCCGTTGCTGCACATGGACCGTGAGCCGTTCGTCACCGAGCTCACGAACGGGATCCCCGCGCGCCCGCTCAATATGACGGCCATCGAGGCGACGAATCGCGGAACCGCGGACATGTCGTGGGCGATGCTCACGTCATCGCCGGACGTGGATGAGGTGGGCATCGAGGCGATCGATTCCGCACCGCCTAACGCGGTGGTGCTCGATGTCCGCGAGCCGGAGGAGTTCGCGTGCGGGCACGTCCCGGGCGCGGTCAACCTGCCCCAGGCCGATCTCGCGAATCGGCTCGAGGAGATCCCGCGCGACCGCCCGATCCTCACGATCTGCCAGTCCGGGATACGGTCGCTCCGCTCGGCGCAGTTTCTCCGCCAGCAGGGTTACCAGGACGTCGCGACGGTGGCCGGCGGCACGGCCGCGTGGCGCGCGGCCGGCCGGTCGGTCGTTACGGCGGGCGCGCCGTCCGGTCCGCTCCGCATCGCGGACTCCGAGTGGGCGCATGCCGGCGCGCGGACGACGAATACCGCGGAGGTCCGGGTTCCGACCAGCCGGTAACAGCGAAGCTGGAAGGCCAGCTTGGAGCTGCAGCTAGCAACCCGCCAGCCACCAGCTGGCTTGCCAGCTCGCAGCTGGCTCAGTTCCCTCCCCGCGCTGACCAGGGCGGCACGACGTTGTTCACGCGCGCGTACGCGATCGACTGGCCGAGATGCTCGCCCATGTGCTCTGCCGAGAAGAGCAGAAGCCCGCGCTTCGTCATCTTCATGCCGAAGATCTCGACGTTCTCGTCAGCCTGCGCATCCGGCGTGGCGTTCACCGCGTTTCGCAGGTGCGCGAATGACGCCTTGAGCGTCGAGACGACCTGGTCCCGGTTTGCCGGACAGGTCTGCATGCTGCGGGGGTCCACGTTCGCCGGCGTCTGGGCGCCGAGTGGCGTCGCGAACAGGTAGTTCGCACCGGCGATGTGCATGAACACCTCGCACACCGACCTCACGCCTTCGCCGGGTCGCCACGAGTACTTCTCCCACGGCATCGCCTCGGCGAGCGCCACGTACTTCTTCTCCCCGCCGCCAAGGGAGTTGAGGAACTCGGCGCGCCAGCCGGCCTGGGGGGCCTGGGCGGCGAGCGTGGACGCGGCGAGCCCGGTCGCGAGCGTCGCGGCCGCCAATATGGTCGTAATTCGCATGAATGCCTCCTGACAGGACGGATGGAGAGCTGCGACTCGGTGGAACGATGAGCATACACTCGAGCGGCACGGCGGCTAGCCCGGGGGCGGGAAAACCGGGCCAGCAGTGGATTTGAGCCGGTGAGTGGCGGCGCCTCGGTCGTCGGGTGCGGGCTCCGGCCCAGAACCGATCCTGCGGTCAAAGGAACGGGGTCCGGCCCGTCACGGCGTTTCAAGGCCGGGGAAACCGAGCCGGCTCCCGGACGGGACTAACCAATGCCCATCTCGGAGAGCGTGCCCGATGTTTTCACAGCTGGTTCGCGTTCTGGTCGTCCCGACCCTGCTTCTGAGCGCGCCCTCGGTTGCGGCGCAGCCCACGACCAGCCTAACGCGGAAGACCGGCGAAGCGACCGAGCCATTCAGCAACCTCGTCGCGGTGCAGGAACTGCCTGACGGACGCGCCGTCGTCACCGATGCCAAGGAGCGTACACTCTCGATCGTGAACTTTCGGAGCGGCGAAGTTCGCCAACTCGGACGCAACGGCAACGGGCCGAACGAGTACACGAATGCCCAGCACCTCTTTCGTGGACCTGCGGACACGCTCTACCTGTTCGACTTTCCGGCGCGACGGATGCTGCGCATCACGCCGACGGGTACGCTCGCGGGGACGGTGCCGATCGAGATGACCATCGGCGACACGCTCACGGGCGAGACGCCGAAGGGGAATCGCATCGTCGCGGGATTGCGCTACCGCGATCTCGCCGGCCGCGTGTACTACGAGGTGAGCTACCTCGAGACGACGCGTCGTGGCGTTCATCCGGACCAGTATCTCGCACGCTTCGATCCCGCCACGAAGACATCCACGATCGTCGCGTCGCTTCGCGCGTGGTATCCCGAAGAGTCGAGCCGCTGGCGAGCGCCGTTCCTTTATCAGGACGTCTGGGCGGTCGCAGCCGATGGCCGAGTCGCGCGTGTCGTCCCGAAGGACTACCACGTGGAATGGTATCGGGATGGCACGCTCATGGCGCGCGGTCCGACCATTTCGGTCCCGCCGGTGCGTGTGACGGCCGAGGACCGCCGCGCGTGGTACGACGCCCGCGCGCAACAAGGGTCGGCCAGCGGAACGATGGCTGGTCCCTCGACGCCGCCGCGCTCGGGGCAGTCCGAACGCGCGAGCCCGCGTCGTCCGCCCGGCTTCACCGACGCGGATTTCCCGAGCGTCAAGCCGCCGTTCGTTGAGGACTACGTCGGACGTGCGGCGATCATCGATCCGGGGGCCAACGAGCTGTGGGTGACGCGCGCCGGTGCGTGGAATGCGAAGACGTCCACGATCGACGTCTTCGACGCCGCGGGCCGGTTGGTGCGACACGTCACGATCCCGGCAACGCATCGCGTCGCGGGCTTCGGTCGTGGCACCGTGTACCTCGTCCGCACAGATGAGGACGGGTTACAGTGGCTGGAGCAGTATGCGCGGTGAGCCCGAATTTTGTCGGGAGCGCTCGCCGCGGCCATTGGTCCCCCGGTGGCGCGTCTCGTCACGCCGGTCAGCGTTAGGCACTTGGCCGCCGCCCCGTTTCGCGCGCGTGACCGCGGCGACCCTCGCGAGGTTAGGCGTTGTCGGTCCGGCAGCCGCTGGACCACGGGATGCTGGACTCGCTTCGGTCGACGTGGAGGACCAATGCAGACGATCAGGGCGTTCGCGCTCGCTCTCGTTGTCGCTGTAGCATGCAAGCAACAGGACCCGGTCGCGACTCCGGTCACCAGCGACATCCAGGGAGAGCTTGGCAGTGGCCCCGCCGGGGTCTACGTGCTCCGCACGATTGCAGGCCACTCGCTCCCCGCGGTGGTGGCATCGCATGAGAGCTATCACGCGGTCATGCTCGCCGACACGATTTTCCTGCACGCCGATGGCTCGGGTGGCAGGGCAGCGGTAATGCGCGTGACTGAAGATCCCGCCGTCGGCGAGCGCCAGGTGCGTGAAGGCGGGACGTTCACCTACGAGGTGTCCGGCGACCACCTAACGGTCGAGTACCCGTGTAACGACGTGATCGTGCTGGCCGCGTGCGCGGCGCCGCCGCACTTCGAAGGATCGCTGACCACGGACGGCCTCGACCTCGACAAGACCGTCTTCTCGTACCGCATGCCGCTTCGCTACGCGAAGGTCGCGGGCCCGAGCCCCGTCGCGGCCGTCCGCATCACGCCGACCGACAACGTGGTGGTCGACGTCGGCGGCACGCGGCGGCTTACGGCATCCGCCCTGGACGCGTCGGGACAACCCGTGGGCGGCCGGACCGCGTCGTGGCGCGCCTTCCCGTCCTCCCACGCAACGGTTGACGGCGGCACGGTCCGCGGGATCAGACGCGGCATCGCGTTCGTCACGGCGTCCATCGACGGGCGTGAAGCCACGGTGCGCGTGGAGGTGAAGTGAGCCATCAGCGATCGGCTCCGGTTCCCCGTCCCCCGTTCCCGGTTCCCATGTCCTTGGCGTAGACGCCCTTGTACTTGCTGACCTCACTGCGCTCGCGGTCCAGCTCGGGGATGTGTCGCGAAAAGAACCCGTACTTCGCGAAGAACTCCTCGTCGTTGCTCACCGCAAACAGGGTCGCGTAACCGCGCCGCCGGGCGAGGTCCTCTACCGCCGCGACCAGGGCGCGGCCGACGCCTGTTCCCCGCGCGTCCGGCGCTACCGCCAGCGAGCGCAACTCGGCGAGGCTCGGCGCATACTCGTCGAGATGCGCGCAGCCGATCACACGCCCCGCGCGTACCGCGACCACGAAATGCCCGGCGTGCGATGCGATGAACTCTTCGGTCCGCGGCAGCAGCGTCCCGTCAGGCACGTACAGATCGATGAGGCCCCGGATGGCAGCCGCATCCCGCTCGGTCGCGCGTCGAATCTCCATGAGGCGTGAGGGAAGGCGACGCGGGCCCGCTCTCGAGCCCGAGGCATCGCGAGGACTGGAATCTACAAGGACTCGAGATTGTCCGGGCGATCCCTCGGGCAGCGGCAGAGTAACGAAGGTCCTTCGCGCGCAGCTGTGGAGCGAGCAATCCCTCCCCGAGATGGAGCACGTCGCTCACCGCCATCGCCTCGAGGTCGTATCGCACCGCGTGCGTCTCCATGCGCGCGTAGTGGAGGACCTGGTTCGCTCGCGTGGCCAGCACGCGCTCGAGCGACGCCCGCAAGGGAGGCACCGCCTCACGGTTCCTTGCCAGCACCACAGGAAGTAATTTCGCAAACGAGTCGAGCGCAACGCGTGCGCTCTCCAGTGACGCTCGGGGGAACGAAATGCGGTTAACGAGCTCCGTGCTCCTGGTCGAGGACGACCCGGACCATACGCTCCTGATGCGCCGCGCGCTGGAGCGCGCGCGTGTGGCAAATCCGCTCGTGATCGTGTCGGATGGCGAAGAAGCGCGAGACTACCTGTTCGGTATTGGGCGGCACGACGGCCGCGACCCGCGGGACGCACCTGTGCTCGTGCTGCTCGACCTCAAGTTGCCGAAGATCTCGGGCATCGACGTCCTGCGTCGGATTCGCGCCCATCCCATCACCGAGCACGTTCCCGTCGTGGTTCTCACGACGTCGGATCTCGATGAGGACCTCGTCCGCGCATACGGCCTCGGTGCGAACAGCTTCGTCCGGAAGCCGGTGGACTTCGACGCGTTTCAGCAGGCCGTCGAGCGCATCGCGCTCTACTGGCTCGTCGTGAATCAGCCGCCGCCCGTGGTGCGGCGCGAGGTCGCATAGCCTGTGGCTCCACGCAGGACCCGGTGGCCGAGGATCGGCGCGACGATCTACGGAGACCTCCTCAGGCGAGTGGAACACGCCGTGACGTTCGACGAGCTCCGCGCGCTCCGCCGCTTCGCGCGCCGCCGCATGGAGGGCGACGACCGCCTGCCGAAGCTCGAGGAAGCGATCGAGCAGCGGGCCATGGCCATGATCGCAGCATCCGAGGATCGGGAGTAGCGCTCAGCGCTGCCGCAACGCGGCAATGCGGCTCGCCCGGCTCTTCGGGCTATCCAGGCTGAACGACCGCGCGTCGCCGAGGTCCTCGCGCACCC
>DASURJ010000796.1:0-3252 GCA_036280115.1 Gemmatimonadaceae bacterium | reverse complement strand
GTCAGCTGCGAGGTATCGACGTGATCACCCGCACCACGCACCCCGGACCGTTCCAGGTGTTTGTGCATGTTCTCGATCATCACGATCGCCGCATCGATCATCGCGCCGATGGCGATGGCGATCCCGCCGAGCGACATGATGTCCGCCCCCACGCCCACCCACCGCATGGCGATGAACGCCATCAGGATCCCGATCGGCAGGGTGAGGATCGCCACGAGCGCGGACCGGGCGTGCATGAGGAACACGACGCACACGAGGGCGACGATCAGCATTTCCTCGAGCAGCTTCGCCCGGAGGTTGGCGATGGAGCGCTCGATGAGCTCGCTGCGGTCGTAGACCGGGCGCACCACGACGCCCGGGGGAAGCCCCTTCTCGACTTCCGCGAGCCGTGCCTTCACGCGCTCGATCGTCGCGAGGGCGTTCTCGCCGAAGCGCATGACCACGATTCCGCCCACCGCGTCGCCTCGCCCATCCAGCTCGGCAATCCCGCGGCGAACCGCAGGCCCCACGCTCACGCGCCCGAGCTCGGCGACGCGGATGGGCGTCCCGGTGACCGTGGCGCCGACCACGACGTTCTCGATGTCTGCCACCGACTTGAAGTAACCGAGTCCGCGGACCATGTACTCCCGCTCGGAGAGCTCCATGACCATCGCGCCCACGTCGCTGTTCGCGTTCTGGATCGCCGCCATGGCGCGCGTCACGGGGATGCCATACGCGAGCAGCTTCGCGGGGTCGAGGTCCACCTGGTACTGCTTCTCGAAGCCGCCGACGCTCGCCACCTCGCTCACGCCCGGCACCGCGGTGAGCTGGTACCGGAGAAACCAGTCCTGCAGGCTCCGGAGCTGCGCCAGGTCGAGCCGCCCCGTGGTGTCCTCGAGGGCGTACTGGAACACCCAGCCGAGCCCCGTGGCGTCGGGGCCTAACGTGGGCGTGACCGCGGCCGGAAGCTTGCCCTGGATCCCGCTCAGGTACTCGAGCACGCGCGAGCGAGCCCAGTACAGGTCCGTCCCGTCCTCGAAGATCACGTACACGAACGACACGCCGAAGAACGAATACCCGCGCACCGTTCGAGCGCCGGGGACCTTCAGCATCTCGGCGGCGATCGGGTAGGTCACCTGGTCCTCGACGATTCGCGGCGCCTGCTCGTTGTAGTCGGTCTGGACGATGACCTGCACGTCACTCAGGTCGGGGAGTGCCTCGAGCGGCGTGCGTGAGAGCGCCCACACGCCACCGCCGATGGCGGCAGCGGTGAGCAGGAGCACGATGAGCCGGTTTCGCACCGACCACTCGATCACGCGATTCAGCATGGCGGTCACCTCGAGTCCGGGACCGGCGGCGCGGGCCTGGGCGCCGTCATGTCCATCCCCGGCATGTCGCCCATGCCGCCTAACGCGGTGCCGAGGTTCGATTCGGCGTCCACGAGGAATGTGGCCGAGGCAACGACCGACTCGCCGGCGGCGAGCCCCGACCGCACCTCGACGCGGTCGCCCGCGGCGACGCCGAGCCGGACCTCGCGCGGCTCGAGCTTTCCGTCCTGCCGGCGCACGAACACGAGGCTGCGCTCGCCCGTCGTGAGGACGGCCGATCGCGGCACCGATACCACCCCTTCGCGCGCGGCGCCCTCGAAGCGGAAGGTCGCGTACATCCCCGGCTTGAGCTGCAGCCCCGGGTTCGCGAGCTCCACACGAACGCGTGCCGTTCGCGTCTCGGGGTTGAGGGTCGGGTACAGGTACGCGATGCGTCCGCTCCACTGCCGGCCCGGGTATGCCTCGAACTCGGCCACGACAGGCAGCCCGATACGGACCGAGGCGATGTCCTGCTCGAACACCTCGCCTTCGACCCATACGACTCCGAGGTCGGCCACGCGGTACAGCGCGTCTCCTGCCATGACGCGCTGTCCGGCGAGCACGGCCTTTTCCACGACAACCCCGCTGACGGGCGCGCGCAGCGTCAGGGCGCGCTGTACTTCACCCGTGCGCTCGAGGCGCTCGATCTCACGCTCCGGGATGTCCCAGTAGGCGAGCCGCCGGCGCGCCGAATGAAGCAGTTCGTCGGCGCCGCGGACAGCGTCGGGCGTGCCCGACGCGACCTCGCTCGACAACCGCTTCGCGAGCAGGAGCTCCTCCTGCGCCGTGACGAGCATCGGCGAGTAGATGGTGAGCAACGCATCGCCCGCGCGGATGGCCTGTCCGGTGAAGTCCACGTGCAGGCGCTCCACCCATCCGTCGATCTTGGGCGAGATCACCTTGAGGCGCGTCTCGTCGAACGTCACCTGCCCGACGGTGCGGACATCGCGGGCGAGCGACCCCATGGTGACCGTCGTATACGTCACACCGATGCGTCGTGCGGCGTCCGGAGTGAGGGAGACCGATGCGCCCTGGTCGGGTGTCTTCATCGCGGCGTGATCGTGCCCCGCTCGGGCGGCAGGCGAACCGCCGGTGTCGCGCAGAACGAGCACGGTTGCGAGCGCCACGACCGGCGCCCCGATGTACAGGGCCCAGCGCAGCGCACGGTATTGCCCGTTAGGCGAAGGACCGAACGGCGACTCGTCCGGCGCGTTCGGCTCGGTGTCGATCGTCGGTTCCGTCATCGCTCACCTCCCACTCGCGTGCCGTGAGTGACCGTGTTTGGATCCAGGAGCTCCCGGCCGAGCAACATCTCCAGCTCGGCCCACACCTTTCCCTCGTCCGCCTCGAGCCGCACCAGTTCCTGCCGGTACTGGTTCACCAGCATCCGGTCGTCGAGCAGCGTCATGAAGTCGACACCGCCTACGCGATACGCCGAGAGCGCGGACGACACCGTCGCCTCGGCTTGCGGGATCACGGTGCCGCGGTAGAGCGCCGCGAGGTTGCGTGCGCGCGTGAGCTCCGCGTTCGCCTCGACGACGGCGGCGCGGGTGTCGGCACGCATCGCGGCGAGATCGGCGGCTGCCATCGCTCGCATCGCGGCCGCTTCCTCGCGCATGCGGAGCTGGCGGCTCCGCGCGAACACCGGAACCGACGCGCCGAGCATGAGGCTGGCCATGCGCTCGGTCCTCATCTCGCCTCGGCGCTGTCCGTACTGAACGCCGAGTTGCAGGTCAGGGATCAGCTCGCGGCGAGCCAGGCGCGACGCGGCGTCGGCTGCCTGGACTTCCTCGCCGCCGGCGCGCAGCATGGGCCGTCCGACCTCGGCGGCGCCGAGCAGCGAGTCGAGCCCCGGAGTCTCCGACGGAAACACCGGGAGCACGGGTGACGCCACCTCGGCTTCAGC